>DATJMX010000021.1 GCA_035508495.1 Candidatus Binataceae bacterium | reverse complement strand
CCGATCTAATTGTCACCGAGCTCTCGTTGCCGCTTCCGTCCTGCACGAACAGCAATCCACCGATGACCTCCTGCGGATCGTTTAGCGGGATGAGGCGCTCGTCCTCCATCATGTCGCTGCTCATCTTGAGCGTGAGCTTACCGGTCTGACCGGGGGCAATCGGGTTGGTGCCTTCGATTCCGAGCGGAGCCACGAAGTCGGCCGGCCCCGCCTTGGCGAGCGCGTCCTTGTCGCCGTTCACGAATGACATCATGGCCATCGTGAATTGCTTGACAGTGATCGGAGTCGAACCGATGTTCTTGAGATCGACGTTGATAGTCAGCGTGTGAGTACTGGGGTCGTAGATCGAAGAACTCGAAATCGCCTTCGCCATTTCAGTCACATCCGGCTGCGGCGGCGCGAACCGATCGGTCTGCTGCTTGATGCGCAGCGGATAGGTCGATTCCATGTAGATCCATCCGGCGACCAGCAGCGCCACCGTCGCCGCGGCGATCCAGGTCGAGATGCGATGGTCCTGCTCCGTGATGAGCCCGAAGTCTCGCCCCTGGTCCCAGGTCGGAAGCTGCACCGTCACGGCGAGGTTGTGAACTGTGCGGCGGTCCGGCCGAATCGGCAGCGGCACCGTCCAGTAGACCATCCAGATGCATCCGAGGATGAGGCCGGCGAACGACCACCACCATACGCCGCCCGTGCCCAGTGTCTCGAGGTTGACGGTTTTACCGTTGAGCAGGCTGACGTTGAGCGCAAACGGCTTGTCGCCGGGATCGACATTGACCCATACGCCGGGGCCGATAAGAGTACCCGTACCTTCGACGGCGAAACCCGGATGCACGTGCCAGCGGCCGACCTCGCGCGCAACGATCGTCATCGAATAGTTGTAGATACCGTCGCGATCGATGTTGATCGATCCGATCGTCGGGATGCCGTTGATCGTGCGATCCATGAGCACGAAAACCGGCCCCGGCACGACCGCATTGATGTAAGCGGTCTGCGGCGGATCGAGCGTGAACGGCCAAATCGGCAGAACCTTCACGCTGCCTGTGATCGTAACCGGCTCGCCGACCTTAACCTGAAGCGGCGAGATATGCGTGTCGTAAAACGCGACGGTGAGGTCCTTGAGGAACGGCTCGTCCGCCGCCTCGCCATGCGCACAGACCTTGGGTGCGTACGACAACACGAGCGCGAGAAGGAGAAATCCCGTCAGGTAACTGGCTATCTTCGAACGCACTTGCAGGATCTCCTTCAACGCTCGACAGTTCCGCTCCTGTCTTCCGACGTAACCTTCTTGACGAGGCGCATTTGCGGCTTGCGATGGCGCCGCGGCTCAGCGCGCCTTTCGACTTCGCGTACCAAGGGCGCATCATCGTTCTTCTTCGCGGGCCATAGCAGCACGAGCCAATAGCTCGCGAACGCGAGCACCATCGAAATCGTAAGCGGCGGTCCGAGTTCTTCGGGCCCGACCATCCCGCCGTGGGCATGCGCGGCGGTTGCGCCGGCCGCGAGCCAGGTGCCGATCGCGAGCGCGCCGGCGATGCTCGCTCTCGACTTTGTGCGCGTGATTCTCATGGTCAGCTCTACTTTTTGCCAGGCCAGAAAATCATCAGCCAGTACCCGATCAGCGCGAGCGCGCCCGAGATCGCCATCGGCGGCCCCAGCTCATCCGGCCCGACCATCCCGCCGTGGGCATGCGCGGCGGTCGCGCTCAGCGTCACCCAGATACTCAATCCCAAAACAGTTGCTGCGATTCGCCGCACTGATGTGCTCCTCGCCGTCAGCAATGAATCAATAATTCTTGATAAACCGGCCGATCGGCCACACCGCAAGGTATCTGCCGATGAATTGACCGACCCAGTAGCCCGCGATCGCCAGCGTCGAGCCAAACGCCAGCGACACGTATTGCGCCTCGCCGAGGAAGCTGCGCAACGTGCCGCGCTCGATGTGCCGCAAGTACTCGGGAGTCTGGCTGCGGATGTAGGCGACGCCCTGGATGTCGGCAACCGTAACAACATGATGCATAAAGATCGCAGGTTGTAGGAACGGGGCTAAAGGCACGTAGTTGAACGCCCACACGGCGACGGCAAAGACCGGCGCCCCGAATAACGACGTGATCAGGTAGCTGCCGGTCTTGAGCAGGATCCAATCCATGAAGATTCCGGCGCCGATCGTCGAAATCGGCCACACGAAATTCATCGGATAGTATTCGGCGATGTGCCACTGGAAGTAGCGGCCGATCCACGCGCACAGAAATAGCGCCACCGACGTGTAAGTCGCGCCAGTCGGGAAGCGCCACGCCGTCCACTGGATGTACTGCAACGCCGACGGAATGATCACGACGGCAAACGCGGTGACTGTCGGCCACCATACGGGATCCTTCCAGTCAGTCCAGAAATCCCAGTCGCCCGCGAACAGGAGCTTGGTGATATCGGCAGCGGCGCCGACGATCGGAATCGCCGTGAGCCAGAAGATCAGGTCCCACGACCGGTCGAGGTACTTGTATTTCTTGTGAAGGAGTTCGCCGAGTGCCACTCGCTCCGGCGCGATCGCGGTCGGTGTCGCTGCTGCCATTTCAGTCTCTCAATCCTTGCGCAATGCGCTCAATCTGCGACCAACTGCGGCTGCGGACGCGTCGCTTCCGCAGTGGGTGCTTCAGCAGCCTCAATTTCCTTTTCAATCTGGAACATCGCGAGAATGGTCTCGCCCCACAGGGCAAAAATCCCCGACGCGAGCCATCCGTAACCGACAAACGGCCAATGGAACGACACCGAGAAGAATTCCTCGGCGATCCACAGGCTGTGCCCCCATTCGTTCATCGCGACCTGGAAGCATTCGAAGATCGACGCGCCGAGCAGCAGCGCGAACGACCACGGAAAACCCTTGTCGAACGAATAAACGCGCGGCAGCCGATAGCGGCCGTAGAGATACGTGCCGAGCACGAGGATCGCCGAGAGCGGGAACCAGAAGTAGAACATCGGGATATGCGTCGGCGTGAGCGCCGTGTCGCGCACCATCGTCTGATGCCAAGCGCCATCCCAGTTCGGCCAGAAGCTCGCCTCGATGTAGAGCGACAGGCTGATGACGCCGATCAGCGACCAGAACACTGCCATGCGACGGAACTCTTCGCGCGGCTCGACCCGGCCCTGCTCGCGCTCGAGGATTTCGCGCCCGGTGCGGACCAGCCATCCGTACCAGAGGCCCGAAAAGATGCCGAGGCTGATCAGCTCGCACCAGAACAGCGACCGGTAATGGATCGTGAAGGCGCGGGTGCTCGAATCGAGGCCGGCGGAGTACATGAACTTGTAGTTCCACATCTCGAGGAACACGTTGATCGCGAGCAGGATCGCGCAGCCGATGAACAACCATCGCCATCCGCCCAGCCAATCGGTTGGACCGTACGCGCTCGCGGCCGGAGTGCTGCCCGTGCCGCTGCGATACTGCATTGCTGTTGCCATAAGTCGAGCTCCGTCGAAGCTTCACCGTTGCTGTTCGATGCTGCCGTCCTGCGGACCGATCAATCGTTGAACTTTCTCTCCTTTAGCGCATCGGAAAGAAATGTTGAACCCTTGACGGGGTCGAGATTCAGCTTAAGAAATGCCGCCGCCGGTCATTAGAGATGCTGATGCAACCCAGTCTGCACCTTGGCCTGATTGACGGACGCCGCCTGCCGCATCTGATCGGCGACCAGCTTCGGCTTCATGATGATCCCGTTGTAGTCGTGAACCGTGCATCCATCGGGGCCGAGCAGGAACACCTGCGGAATATGTGCGGGCTCGCCATCAGGCTCTTTGCCGTTGAGGCCGAAGGCTTGCAGCATTTTCGCGACGTCGTCAGGCTTCCCCGTGACGAAGTACCATCCGGACTGATCCGCGCCATGCTTGCGCGCGAGCTTGAGCAGTTGCGCAGGATTGTCGTGTTCGGGATCGTTGCTCACCGATAGCAGCATCACGTCGGAGCCCATCTGCGGGCCCAGCTTCCTGGCGACGTCGGAGAATTTCTCCGTGAGCGTCATGCATACTCCCGGACACGAGGTATGGACGAAATCGAGCAGCGTTGCCTTGCCCTTCAGCGATGCGGGATCGAAAGGCTGCCCATGGGAATCGACCAGCGGCACGTCGGGGATGCATGCCTTCGAGCCAGCGCTGGCGAGGCTCGCAATCGACAGCGCCGCAACAAGGATACCTGCTGCGATTATCCCCCCTGGATGACGCTTCAGCCGCACAAACGTACTCATTCGATTCCTCACATCGGATCTGCGCTCAGATATTCTGCTTCGCGCATTCCTCGGAAATATAATTCGCCTGGCGGATTGCCAATGTAACTATAGTCAGTGTCGGATTCTCCGCCGCGCTGGTCGTGAACTGACTACCGTCGGAAATAAACAGGTTTTTGATATCGTGCGATTGACCGTGCTTGTTGCACACGCCGTCGCGCGCCGACTCGCTCATCCGGCACGTGCCGAGGTTGTGCGTCGAGGGATACGGCGGCACCTTGATCGTCTGCACGGCGCCGACCGAATCGTAAAGAGCGCATCCGCGATCGAATGCATAGTTGCGCATCGCCAGATCGTTCGCGTGATCGTCGTAATGCACATTGGGTATCGGCAATCCCCATTTGTCCTTCTCCGTCGGATGAAGCGTGACGGCGTTGGTCTCCTGCGGCATGTCTTCGCCGACGATCCACATCGCAGCCATGTTGGGATAACCCTCGAGCTGCTTCGTGTAGTCGCGCCCCCATGCGCCAGGGTTGAGAAATGCGGCGGTGAACGGCAGGCCGAGCGAGATCGTCTCGAACTCGAAACCGCCGGTAAAGCCGCGCTTGGTATTGAGCTCCGCTTCGTCCTGGATAATCCCGGCCATCACCGTGCCGCGATAAAAATGCACCGGCTCCCTGAAAATGCCGAATACCGAGCCCGTCGTATGCCGCATGTAGTTCTTGCCGACCTGGCCCGACGAATTCGCGAGCCCGTGCGGGAAGGTTGACGATTGCGAGTTGAGCAAGAGGCGCGGCGACTCGATCGAATTGCATGCGACGCACACGACGCGCGCCTTCTGATAATGATGCGCACCGTCCTTGTCCGCATAGAGCAAGCCCGTCGCCTTGCCCTTGTCGTCATGTTGAATCTGGAGCGCCATGCATTCCGATCTCAGATCGAGCTTGCCCGTCGCCTCGGCCTTGGGAATCTCAGTGTAGAGCGTTGACCACTTCGCGCCGGACTTGCATCCCTGGAAGCAGAATCCCATCTGCCAGCATGACGAACGGCCATCGCGCGGGCGGCTGTTGATCGCCATCCTGCCGGTCGAGCAGGTTTTGTATCCGAGCTTGACCGCGCCGTTGTACATCACCTTGAAATTGTTGTTGCCGGGCAGGCCCGGGATGTCGTTAGTGCGCGTCACGCCCATCTTGTTCTCGGCCTTGGGATAGTAAGGCTCGAGATCGGCGAGCGTGATCGGCCAGTCGAGCAGATTCGCGTTCTTGATTCCGGAGTAAGTCGTCTTGGCCTTGAACTCGTGCTCCTGGAGTCGCAGCGAGGCGCCCGCCCAGTGAGTAGTCGTGCCGCCAACCGTTTTGCAGATCCACGCCGGCAAATTCGGGAAGTCCTTGGCGATCTGCCAGGTGCCGGATGTCGTCCGCTTGTCGAGCCACGCGAGCTGATTGAACGCCGGCCACTCCTGGTTCACGAACGTCGCCGGCGATTGACGCGCTCCCGCCTCGAACAGAACAACCTTCATCCCTTTTTGCGTAAGCTCGTTGGCAAGAGTGCCGCCGCCCGCTCCCGAGCCGACAATCACAACTACCGAATCGTCATTGAGATCGTGTTGCGCCATCGCAGTTTCCTCCGCCGATCAGGACGCCTTGGGGCTCGCCGACGCGGGAGGATTCGGCAGCCAGGTAAGATCGTTGAAGCCGCGATGCAGGTATCCGCCCTTCGGAAACGACGGTCCCTGGTAGCCGAGAATCTTCCAGACTTCAGGATCGCTGTAGAACGATTGCAACTCGGTCGCGTGAACCTTCTGAAAGAAGGGCCCGGTTTCGATTTTCTTGAGCACGATGACCTGCTGATCGGCGGACAAAGTCGCAAAGCCCGCGCCGTTCACGGTGTCGATTTGCTCGATACCGTCTTTGAGAAGCTTGGCGGTCTCGGGCGATGTGCCGGCGTCGGTGTCGAGCACGACGACTACTTTGGCGTAAGCGGAATCGGGAACGTTGTCATGCGGAAAAATCTGCCGCGTCATTTTGAGCAGAGTGTCGGCCTGATGCTTGTCGAGCGTCTTGAGCGACGACCATTGATCGTCGGCGCTTGCCACCAGTGGCACTCCGGTCGCGACAGCCGCCGCGCCCGCAACCACCAGGGCGCTGGTCTTGAGAAATTCGCGGCGTTTCATCTCCACAGTTGCTCTCCTTCGATACTCACTTGCCGAACTGACGCACTTTTGCAACCAGCGCTTGCACCACTTCAGGCTGATTTGCAAGATCGGGATTCGGCTGCATCTCCTGGCTGAGCCCCAGCGCCGCGCCGCCCTGCACGATCGCTGTCGCGATTTGCTTATCCGTCACCTTGCGCTGGAATTTTTTGCTGCTGAAGTTCGCCGGCTTGGTGCCGAGTGCAACCGCTCCCGGGCCATCGCCATGCCCTTCCTCGCCGTGACACGACTCGCATCGAGATTCGTAAAGATCGTTGGCCTGCGCGGTGGCTTTCTCGCTCACTCCGGCTGCTTGCGAGTACCCGACGCCGCCCGCCGCAAAACATACAGTCAACAGTCCTACGTTCCACCAGCTCACTCGATTCATGGAACCAGTACCGCCCTTCCCTTCACCTTGCCCGCGTGGAGATCGTGAAGCGCCCCGTCCGCCGCGCTCAATGGATATTCCTTCGTCGCGAGCTTCACCAAGCCGCGCTCCGCGAGCGCCATCAGCTCAAACAGCTCGGCATAGTTGCCGACGAGATTGCCGATGATCGATTTCTCGCTGACGATCAGGTCCATCGTCGGAATTTCGATTTTCCCGCCATAGCCCACTAGGTAGTAAGCGCCCGCGGTGCGCGTCATCGCGAGGCCGCGCGCGACCGCATCGCCTTCGCCTACAAAATCGATCACCGCTTGCGCGCCCTTGCCCTGCGTGAGAGTCAGCACCGCCTCGACCTCGCTGCCGTCAGCTTTGACAACGCGATCGGCCCCGCATTCGCGCGCCAGGCTCAGCGCGAGATCGGATCGATCAACCGCGATTATCTCGGCGGCGCACAATGCTTTCAGAACCTGGATTCCGATATGACCGAGGCCGCCGACCCCAAGCACGACCGCATAGTCACCCGGCTCGAGCGTGCGCGCGGCTTTCTTGGCGGCGCGGTATGCGGTCAGACCCGCATCGGCATATGGCGCGACAGCTTTGGGCGCGAGATCGCTCGGCAGTTTGACCAGCGCGCGCTCGGCGGTTTTCAAATACTCCGCGTATCCGCCGTTGGCGTTGATCCCGGGGAACAGACTCTGCTCGTCGTGCATGTCGTTGCCGCGCCGCGCCGCGAGCGAATGACCGCCAGTTACCAGAGGATGGCAAATAACCGCGTCGCCCTGCTTCACACTCTCGACGCCCTTGCCCACCTCCTCGACCCAGCCCGCATTCTCGTGGCCCATGATGTACGGCAGCGCGACATTGGTGCGCTCGCGCCAGAGCCCCTCGATGATATGAAGATCGGTCCGGCACACGCCGGCCCCGCCGATTCGCACGATCACGTCGGTCGGCTTTTCGATCTTCGGATCGGCGACCGTCTCGAGGCTCACGAAACTCGCGCGGCTGACCTTCGGATCGTAGTCGTGGAGTACTGCAGCTTTCACAGCGGTAATCTCCTGCGTTCGAACATGTCGCGACTATATACGCGAAAGGGCGCGATTCCCCCAACGCCCGGAACCTCGAACGATTCCAACGCGCGAAGACCGGATACCTACTTGAACGAGGCGGCGCGGAAAAGTAAAAGGCGACAGGCGAAACCGCACCACTTGCAGTTCAGGCGGCATTCGATGCACTCGCGCGCGCAGCTTTGCGAACGCGAGATGGCTGGCAAACCGATCTCACCAACGGAGGATGCCCGATGACGCCGCTCAAGATGTACGCCCTCACCACGATCGTACTCGCACTCAAGATGGCCGCGATCTCAATCGCCCAGGGGCGCGCGCGCACCGCTGCCGGAGTGTTTACAAATCCTGAAGATGCGAAAGCTTTCGGCGGTCAGACCGCAACCGAAGAGGCTCCCGGAGTTCGCCGCGCGGCGCGCGCCTGGTTAAACGATCTGGAGAATATTCCGATCTTCCTGTTTCTCGCCGGGATCTACGTTGCCGCTGGTCTCTCGGCCGGAGTGTTCACGATTTACTGCATCGTATTCATGGCGGCGCGCATTGTTCATACGATCGCGTATCTCAACTCACTTCAGCCGTGGCGCACGATCGCCTACGTCGTCGGCTCGCTGGTTACGGTCGCACTCATCATTAACCTGTTCATAAGAGTGGTGCTGGCCTAGGCTTGAAGACATGAGCGAAAAGCTGCCGCAGATTTATCTTGCGCGGCACGGCGAGACTGCCTGGAGCCTATCCGGGCAGCATACGGGCCGGACGGATTTACCGCTGACTGAGAATGGCGAGCGGCTCGCGCGTGGGCTCGCCCAACGGATACGCGGGCTTGCGTTCGCGAAAGTGCTGACGAGCCCCTCGCAGCGCGCGCGCCGAACCTGCGAGCTGGCGGGCTTCGGCGCGGGCGCCGAGGTCGTCGACGATCTGGCGGAATGGGACTACGGCCAGTACGAAGGCCGGACCTCGGCGCAGATTCATGCTGACAATCGCGATTGGGACCTGTTCCGCGATGGCGCCCCGGGCGGCGAATCGCCCGCCCAGATCGGCGCCCGCGCAAACCGCGTGGTCGCGCGGCTGCGCGCAATCAACGACGATATCGTCATTTTCTCCAGCGGCCACATCCTGCGCGTGCTTGCTGCCCACTGGCTCGGGCTCGAAACCAACGCCGCCCGCTATTTCCTGCTCAGCACCGCCAGCCTCAGCGTCTTGAGCTACGAACATAATCTATCGAACCCAGCACTCAAGCTGTGGAATGCGGTTGGCTGAAACGCTTGAGAGAAACAATCGCCTCGCTGGTTCGCGCGATCGCGCCGCACGATGCGATCGAAGCGGCGCACAAGGCCTGGATTCTTGAATGGATCAGGTCGGGCGCTCCGCTTTTCAGAATCAAGAAGCCGGACCTGCCCGCGTGCCACCTCGGCACGTATTGCGCGGTGTTTGATCCGGCGCGGAGAAAGCTGCTGCTCGGCGATCATCGGAATGCCGGCCTATGGCTGCCACCCGGCGGGCATATCGAGCCTGATGAAGATCCTCGCGTGGCAGCCGCGCGCGAGTTGCAGGAAGAACTCGGAATCGACGCGCGCCCGCGCTTCGAGACCCCACTCTTCGTTACGGTCACAGAGACCGTCGGAATCGACAGCGGTCATACCGATGTCTCGCTGTGGTTCGTGTTCCACAGCGACAGTCTCTCACGCCCGCAGTTCGATGACGCAGAATTCAAGTCGCTTGAGTGGTATGAACTCGGCTCGATTCCATTCGCGCGCAGCCACCCTGACATGCAAAGGTTCGTCGACAAGCTGAAGCGCCCGTGGTGCGTATCGGGCCAGCGCTAACGATCAACCGCTGTTTGCGGCGTTACTTCCGAGCGCCTCGGCGCACTGCTAGAATTGTCCGGTTAAGGTGCTTAGTCTCGACAATCTCTCCAAGTCCTTCGGCGCACGGAAGATCTTCGACGGCGTGAGCTGGTCGATGCCTGACGACGCGCGCGTCGGGCTGGTCGGCCTCAACGGCGCGGGCAAGTCCACGCTGCTCAAGATGATCGCCGAGGTCGCGTCGATCGACGGCGGGCGTATTACACGGCCGCAGCGCACTCGTGTCGGCTACCTCGCCCAGGATGCGCCCGATATGCACGGCCGCTCCGTGCTGCGCGAAACGCTGTCGGCGCTCGAGCGGATGCAGGCCATCGACAATCGCCGCCGCGAACTCGAGGAGATCCTTGCGCGCGAGCATTCCGGGCCCACGCACGACACAGCCCTCGAGGAGCTCGGCGAAGTGCTGACTGATCTCGAGCGCCACGATTTCTACAGCGCCGAAAGCCGCGCCACCGCGGTGCTGTTCGGCCTCGGATTCAAGGAAGAGGATCTCACGCGCGATGTCGCCGAGTTCTCCGGCGGTATCAGGATGCGTATCGCGCTCGCGAAACTGCTGCTCGACGCGCCCGAGTTCATGATGCTCGACGAGCCGACCAACCATCTCGATATCGAGGCGCGCAACTGGCTCGAGGAGTATCTGGGCGCGCACGAAGGCGGCATCATCCTCGTCTCGCACGATCGCTACTTTCTCGATCGCCTGACCGATCGCACGCTCGAAGTTTCGCGCGCGCGCCTGACCGAATACCCCGGCGGCTACTCGCGATATCTCGAGCTGCGCGAGCAGCGCTACCTGCTCGAGCAGGCGGCGTACGAAAAGCAACGCGCCGAGATCGAGCATATCGAGAGTTTCATCAGCCGCTTCCGCTACCAGGCGAGCAAGGCGAAGCTGGTGCAGAGCCGTATCAAGCAGCTCGAGAAGGTCGAACGGCTGCAATCGCCCGAGGGTTCGCAGAAGCCGCCATCGATCGTTTTCCCGGCTTGCGAGAAGAGCCATCGCCGCGTCTTCGAGTTGAAGGGCGCGGTGAAGAAATATGGAACCCTCACCGTTTACGACGGCGTCGATATGACGATCGAGCGCGGCGCGCGACTGGCGCTCGTTGGTCCGAACGGCTCGGGAAAATCGACCATGATGAAGATTCTCGCCGGCGTCGAGGACTTGACCGGCGGTGAACGGATCGTCGGAGGAGAAGCGCGGATCGGGTACTTCGCGCAGAATCTCTCCGAAGCGCTCACCTATGAGAAGACCGTGCTGCAAGAACTGTCGGACGACGCGCAGGGCATGACGACGCCCGAGATTCGCGGCCTGCTCGGCGCGATGCTCTTTTCCGGCGACGACGTCGACAAGCGCGTGGCGGTGCTGTCGGGCGGCGAGCGCGCGCGCCTTGCGCTAGCGAAGGTCATCGCGCAGCGCAACAACACGCTGCTCCTCGACGAGCCGACCAACAACCTCGATATCGTGGCGAAGGACACGCTCCTCGAAGCGCTGCGCCGCTTTCCGGGCACGGTGCTGATCGTCAGCCACGACCGCTACATCCTGAACGAGCTCGTGACCGAAGTGATTGAAGTCGGCCGCGGCCACGCGACGAGGTATCTCGGCAACTATGACGAGTACCTGCAAAAGAAGGCGCAGCTCGAATCGCTCGCGAATGGAGCCAGGCCCGAACGTCCGCTGCCGGCTCCAAAGCAGGCGCCCGCGAACATCAACGGCAAAGTTGAAAAGGCAGCAACAGAAAAGGCCGCCAACGATCGCGAGTTACAACGCAAGCGCGAGCGAATCGCCAAGCAGCGCACGCAAGTCGAGGCGCAAATCGAGCAGAAGGAAAACGAACGCGCCGCGCTCGCCACCGAGATGAGCGACGCCGACTTCTACCTCAAACGTAAAGACGCCGACGATCTCATCGCACGGTACGAGCGCCTCGGCCGCGAAATCGAAAAGCTCTACGCCGACTTAGTGAAGTTCGACGAACCCGCGAGCGCCTGACATCGTTTTAGTCTGATTCACTCGCGCGCTGCGTCAGTCATTTGAGTCGCTGGCTGCTATTAAGCCGAGAGCTTTCGACTCCGCAGACTCCGCTCAAGATGACGGACTGGATGGCAACCAACTAAATTTTTAGCTGACAGAAAGTGTAGAGCCTCTCCCGCGGCTGCGGACGCGGGCGAGGGAGAGGCTATTCGGAGAACCCACTCGGTCTCAGGTCAAATCGCGGTAGAACTCGCGGATGTCTTCTGCCAGCAGCTCCGGCTCTTCCATCGCGGCGAAATGGCCGCCCTTTGGCATCTGTGTCCAGCGCTTCACGTTGTAGGCGCGCTCAGCCCAATGCCTTGGCGGTAGGAGCAGCTCGCCCGGGAACAGCGCGACGCCGACCGGAGTCTCGATTCGTGTGCCGGGCTTCAATCGCCACGGATGATGCCGCGCCTCGTAGTAGAGCCGCGTCGATGAATTCGCCGTCTGCGTGATCCAGTAGATCATCACGTTGGTCAGGAGTTGATCCTTCGTGAAGCTCGACTCGACCTGGCCTTTGCAATCGCTCCAGGTGCGGAACTTCTCGACGATCCACGCCGCGAGGCCCGCGGGCGAATCGTTGAGCCCGTAGGCGAGCGTCTGCGGCTTGGTGCCCTGGATCCACTGGTAGCCGCTTTCATGGGTGCGAAATTTCTCGGCGTTGCCGAGGAACACTTTTTCTTCGGGCGTGAGCTCGGGAGCGTTGCGGCCTTCGGCCGGGCCGACCGCGATCATGTTGATGTGGATGCCGTAGAGATGGGGCTGATGGACCTCGCCGATTCGCGACGTAATCGCGGCGCCCCAGTCTCCGCCCTGCACCGCGTAGCGATCGTAGCCGAGCACTGCGGTCATCAGCTTGTGGAACAGTTCGGCGATCGCCTGGATATTCATCGCGCGCGCTTTCGCGTGCTCTGAGAATCCGTAGCCCGGCAGCGACGGGGCGATAACGGTGAACGAGTCCTTCGCGTCGCCGCCGTGCGCCGCCGGGTCGGTGAGCATCGGGATGATCTCCATGAACTCGTAGATCGATCCCGGCCATCCATGAATCAGCAGCAGCGGCTTGGGATTCGGCCCCTTGCCTTTCTCGTGGATGAAATGGACTCCGAAGTCATCGACCTTGGCCTGGAAGTGCGCGAACCGGTTGAGCGCCTTTTCCTGCGCGCGCCAGTCATATTTTGTACGCCAATAGTCAACAAGCTCCCGCAGGTAGGCCAGGTTGGTGCCGTATTCCCACCCGGTGTCGGGAATTTCATCGGGAAAGCGGGTCCGCGCGAGACGATCGCGAAGATCGGCGAGCACTTCATCGGAGACTGCAATACGAAACGCTTCGGGTTTTCCGTGCGCCATCGGGAACCTTTCTCCCTTCAGAATTAGACGCGAACCAGAGTGATAGAGGGAAAAGTGCGCCGCCGTCAACTGTCAAGCGATTGGAAAAGCCGATGCGATCTGTGCGATAGGGTCAGAAAATTGCGTTGCGCGAATCAGAGGTAATTATCGATGGCAGAGGGAAGAGTCGCCGGCAAAATCGCGATCGTGACGGGTGGAGCATCGGGAATCGGCAAGGCCACGGCTGAGCTCTTCGCCAAGGAAGGGGCCAGGGTTTTTATCGGCGATCTCGAATCGAGCGAGGGCGCGAAAGTCGCCAAGAGCATCGATGCGACTTTCGTCGCGACCGACGTGCGCGAGGCAGCGCAGGTCGAGCGGCTCGTGAAGGCCGCGGTCGATAAGCATCGCCGCCTCGATATCATGTTCAACAACGCCGGGATCGGCGTCGGCGTGCCGCTGCTCGATACGAGCGAGGACGTTTATCGCCGTACGATCCAGATCGATTTGGACGGCGTTTACTGGGGCGTCAAGTATGCAGGGCTTGCGATGCGCGCGCACGGCGCGGGCGCGATCGTCAACACCGCATCCGTCGCGGGGCTGATCGGCTCGCCGGGATTGTCGGCCTACAACGCCGCGAAGCACGGCGTGGTCGGGATCACGCGCAGCGCGGCGCTCGAGTTCGCGCGCTTCGGCGTGCGCGTCAACTGTATCTGCCCGGGCGTAATCGAGACTCCGCTCGTCGAGCGCGAGTTCTTTCATGCCGAGGGCGCGCGCAAGCGCCTCGACGCGATGCATCCGCTGGGCAGAATCGGTCAGCCTATCGAAATCGCGAGAGTCGTGATGTTCCTGGCGAGCGATGATGCGTCGTTCGTCACCGGGCATGCGATGGTGATCGACGGCGGCATCATGGCCGGAGGCTTCGGCGGCGCCTTCGAGTAAGATGACGACGGCGCCGCCAGTCGGCGCCGTTTCGACTACTTTTGCGCGAGAGCTTCCTTGGCGAGATCGCTTGCGATCTTGCCGTCGAGCTGGGCGCCGAAGCGATCGCGCAGCGCCCTCATCACGGGACCCATCTGGTTCGCCCCGCCCGCGATAACTTCGGCAATCGCGGCGCGCACGTCGTCGGCTGAGGCGGCGGCGGGGAGATACGATTCCAGAACCTTCGCCTCGGTCTCGTTCTGCTCGATAAGATCGGCGCGGTTCGCTTTGCGCGCGAACTCGAGCGATTCCTCGCGCCGCGCGCGCTCGCGCTTGATGACCTGGATGACCTCGGCGTCGGTGGCTTGGTGAGGCACGTCTTTCTCGACGCGGGTGACTTCGGAAATGATCCCGCGCAAAGCCATCGTGCGCAGCTTCTCGCCGCTCTTCATCGCGGCCTTCAGGTCTTCCTGCAACTTCTGTTTAAGGCTCATAAAAATAGACGCGGCGGCATTCGCGAACCTGCCGCCGCGCCAGATTATAACTCGAACGAACCCGCGAGCGAACCTCGCTACTTGCTCTTGGCAGCCTCAGCCTTCACGTCTTCCCATTTGGGAGGCTCGAGCGACGTCCATTTGTTTCCATCGAGTTGATAATTGAAGACCAGCGCCTTGCTGTTGCCGGTGGCTTTCCCCCTGCCCTCGCCACTCTTCGGCGGCTTGTATTCCGACGCTGTCAGCTTGGCTTCAACAGTGATCTTCCCACCCTTTTGCGCGGGCAGATAGGAAAACTTCGCGTGTTCCAGATCCATGTAGGGCTGACCCGAAGATTTCTTTTCGCTCTCGGCGTTAAGGAACGAGTCAGAGTCATCGCTCACGGTCTGCATCAACTGCTGCTGCGCCGCTTTGGGAATCGGGTTGGCGCGCTGCGGTCCGCCGCCGCTCGGTTGCGCGCTGCCACCGCCACCGCCTCCGCCGCCGTAAGGACCGAGCTCTTTCTTGACCTCGAGCGCACGCGCCGCCATCGGAATACTGAGCAGAGCCACGGCGATTGCCGCAGCCGTTAAGGTTCTGGATGCTTTGGAAGCCATTCCTCCTCCTCCCGAAAACGGCTGTACAACACTGCGGGCCTGATGCGCAAATGGCGCGTGGCCAGTTTTGCGAGGCATCCGGGCCTATTCTTCTGCGGCGACCGTAACTTTTGAGCCTAGCGCCGGTTATACATCTGATTGACGATGCCAAATGGCAAGCCACAGCTCTGCGCCCGCGTTGACGACGACGAGCGGCTTCGAATCGAGGCCGCGCAGCTCGACCGCGGGCGATTCGCGGAGCTTTACGAGGAGTATTTCGCGCGTGTCTATGCCTTCATCGTGCGGCGCGTGCGCGATCGCGACGATGCGCAGGATCTCACGTCGGAGGTTTTTCACCATGCACTGCGCAATCTGTCGCGCTTCGAATGGCGCGGCGTTCCGTTCTCGGCGTGGCTTTACAAAATCGCCGCGAATGCGATCGCGGATCACATGCGCAAGGCAACGCGCGAAACTCCGGCGCCTGATCTCGATCCACCCGGCGCCGGCGCGCTGGACGAAGTTGAAAGCCGCGCGCGCCTGTTCCGGCTCGTCGACCAGCTTCCCGCCGACCAGCGCCGCGTGATCATCCTGCGCTTCGCCGAACAGATAAGCATCGCAGATGTCGCGCGCCAGCTCGGCAAGTCCGAGGGCGCCATCAAGCAGCTTCAGTTCCGCGGGCTAAAGAACCTGCGAATCCGGATGGCCAGCATCAATGCCTAAACGAAACAGCCAAATCGAACAGCTAAACCAGGCGGTGGAGGCCCTTATGAAGCGTCATCCGGCGCCGCCTTCGCAGGTGAGTCCGCAGATCGCGGAGTTGTTGCAGCTCGCGGCCGACTTGCGCGAGCTGCCGCGCGACACGTTCAAGGCGCGCCTGCGCGACGAACTCATCGGCGAGGCGCAAGTCGGCGGCAAGCCTCTCATCACATACGAAGACATCATGCAGCGCCTCGTGGAGATCGAGCATGAGCCGAAGCTCGTGCCGTACGATGTGCGCGCGGCGCTGCGCGGACTGCCTGACAGCGCAATGCGATTCATCACGCCGATGGACGAATGGATCCTCAACGTGTCAGCGGGACGTGAACACTCGCACTGGGAAAAGCACAACGGCGACGAGCTGCTGTACGTGATCGATGGCGCCGCCGACATCAAGATCGCAACGGTCGACGGTCTCAAAACGACTCGTCTCGAGAGCGGCTCGCTCTTCGTATGCCCCGACGGTTTATGGCACATGCTCGTGCCGCGCGGCCGCGTCGAGGCTTTCTATGCAACTCCGCGCGATACCGAGGCATCGGACACGAAGAATCCGCCGCGGCCGCCGAAGCCCAAGCGCAAGCCGCATAAGGCCAAGCCGCAGCACTACGTTGCTCACGATCTGAACGCGATCCTGCGCGATCTGCCCGAGCTTAGAATCACCGATGAAACGACCAAGGAAGAGGCCGACGCCGCGGTGCACACGATCGGCGCCATGGGCGACCGATCGCTCGGAGTGATGCGCTTCTCCGGACCCACGCCTTGGGAGCGGCATGGCGGCGACGAACTTCTGTACGTTTTCGAGGGCGGCGTCGATCTGACTACGTTGACCGACGACGGCCCCGTGGAACGCCGCATCGAGGCGGGGTCGTTCTTCGTATGCCCGCGGGGGCTGTGGCATTGCCAGGCCGCGCGGCCGTCAGCGGCGATCCTCTACGGCACGCCGGCCAAGACTTCGCAGCATTCGTTCGCGGAAGATCCGCGGCTTGAATAATTTTCGCCAACTGCACGAAGGAGAATAGCGATGGCATCGAAGGTGAAGCCCATTCCTGAAGGACCGCGCGCGGTCACGCCCTATCTGACTGTCAAAGGCGCGGCGGAGGCGCTCGAGTACTACAAGCAGGCGCTCGGCGCAGTTGAAACAGTGCGCCTGGTCGGACCCGATGGCCGCGTCGGCCACGCCGAGATCGAAATCAACGGCACGCCCATCATGCTCTCGGAGGAATATCCGGAGATGGAAGTGGTGAGTCCCGCCACGCTGGGCGGATCACCCGTTGGCCTCCACCTCCTGGTAGAAAATTCCGACGCCGTGTTCGATCGTGCGGTGAAGCTCGGCGCAACGGCGATGAATCCCGTGAAGGATCAATTCTATGGCGAGCGCAGCGGCAAGCTGAAAGATCCCTTCGGCCACGTCTGGTACATCTCGACTCGTATCGAGGAAGTGAGCAATGAAGAGATGGTTCGCCGCGCCGAGGCCTGGACCAAGGGCGAGGCCAAGGAAACCTGAGCGGAAATGTCGATGAGAAGATGGAGCGCTGCCGGGATCGCCGTCACTGTGCTCTTTCTGCTGAGCGTGGCCTGGCTGGCGCATTTGCAGAACGGCGGTCCGGCGCATCAGCCCATCGAGCTCAGCAACGGCGTTACCGGAATGATGTACCTACCCGGGCCGATAGAGCCCGCGCGCGCGAATCCGTTTTACGAGCTGTTTGCGAAACCGCAGGCGCTGCGCCCGCCCGCCGTCGTGTTGATGCATGGATTCATGTCGGACAGCGTGATGATGAGCACGCTCGCGCGGCGGCTCGCGGAGA
The DNA here is from genome assembly GCA_035508495.1 of Candidatus Binataceae bacterium. Classification (NCBI taxonomy): domain Bacteria; phylum Candidatus Binatota; class Binatia (SeqCode); order Binatales (SeqCode); family Binataceae (SeqCode); species Binataceae bacterium (SeqCode). The sequence continues at coordinate 137,733 of DATJMX010000021.1, read as the reverse complement.
ATGGATACGCGGTGCTCGCGATCGACGCCAACGGCCACGGCGCCAATCGCAACCCGTTCGGCGACACGATGACGAGATCGGGCGCGCTGCGTGACGACTTCAGTGCGGCGGTTGATTTTCTTCGTAACTACGAGCGCGTCGATGGCTCGCGAATCGTCGTGATGGGTCATTCGATGGGCGCGGGCGCGACGCTCGATTTCGCCACCCATGAGCCGGGCCTCAGCGGCGCCGTGATGATCTCGGGCGGATGGACGCTCGGCCCGATCCGTCCGCGCAACGCGCTCTTCATTTTCGCCGAGCACGATCCGGCCGAGGAGATCCAGGGGCCTTCGACCGCAATCGCAGAGCACCTTGCGGGAGTGAGTCCAATCGAAGCGGGCAAGCAATACGGCGATTTCGCGCAGGGCAGCGCCGTCGAAGTCGTGCAGATGCCCGGCGAGAATCACATCAGCATAGTGACCTCGCGCGCGGTTGCGATGCGAATCGTGCGATGGGTCGACGGTGTTTTCGGCACAACGCGGACAAGCCCGATCAACCTGCACGACGCGCGGACCCGAGCAAGAAATCTCGCGGCGGTGCTCTTCATCTTCGTGCTGATCGTAATCGGCCGTGTGACCGGGTCGATTGCTCCGCTCTGGAACGAGCGTCCCGCCGGCGCCGCAGGTTGGATCGGCGTGCTGACAATCGCGGTCGCGCTGCTGGCGGCAATGCCGTTGATCTCGACTATCTTACCCGCTGGCTTCTTTCCCATGGTCGTCGGCGATGCACAGGTGTCATGGCTGATAGCGGCGAGCGTGCTCGCGATCGGCTACCTCGCGATCTTCGGCCGGCTCGAAGGCCCGAGCCTGCGCGGTCGCATCGGCCGGACCGTGCTCGCTGCGACGCTCGCGTTTGCGGCGATATACCTGGGCTCGAACGCGATCGCCGTCACAATGCATCGGCTCTCGCTCACGCCCGAGCGCCTGCTGATGCTGGTCCTCGGCACGATTCTCACTCTGCCCTTCTGGTATGCGTTCGAGGTGCTCGTGCGCCGCGGCGGTGTCGTGATCTCAACGGTACTGGGCACGACGGGTCGTATCGTGTTCATCGCGCTGATGGGCGTCGGCGTCGCGCTGCGGATCCTGCCCGGTGTCCTGATGCTGGCGATGCCGATTCTGGTACCTATATTTCTCGTCTTCGAGATCTTCGCAGCCTCGGCTTACAGCACTTCGCGCAATCTCGCCCTCATTGCGACAGTCGAAGCGCTCTGGTTTGTTTGGCTTATCGCGGCGACGAATCCGATCACCTTTATGCTTTAGGCGCGCGCGGCAAGGACGGCCATCATGCTCGAAGTCGGCAAACCATTTCCCGCTTTTTCGCTGCCCGACCAGGACGCCAGGATTCATCAGCTCAGCGACTACGCCGGCAAGTGGCTCGTGGTTTACTTCTATCCAAAGGATGACACGCCGGGGTGCACGATCCAGGGCAAGACGATGACCGCGGCCAAGCCCGCTTACGACAAGGAAGCGATCGCGATTGTCGGCGTCAGCCAGGACGATGTCCCATCGCATAAGAGCTTCTGCGAAAAGTTCAGCTTCAAGATCGACCTGCTCGCCGATCCGAAGGCCGAGCTGATGAAAGCGTGCGGGCTGAACCAGGGTGAATGGCAGGGGATGAAGTTCTGGGAGCGGACCAGCTTCATCGTCGATCCGAAGGGCATCGTGCGCAAGGTTTTTGCGAAGGTGAATCCCAACGGCCACGACAAAGCGTTACTCGAAGCTGTCAAGGAATTGCAGCGTCACGATCTCGCCGCGACCAATCCGCGGCGGCATTGAATCTTTACTGATTGGCACTCGCCTCGCTAAGTGCGAAGCGAATCGGCACCAGCACCCAGCTCTCGGCCGCGAGGCCGTCGTGACGTGCCGGCACGAAGCGCCATCGCTCGCGCACCGTGTCGAGCGCGGCATCGTCGAGCGCATCGAATCCGGATGACCGCGCGATCTCGACGCGCTCGACCGTGCCGTTCGATCCGACCAGAACGTGGAGCAACACCGTGCCTTCTTCACCATCGCGCCGCGAGTGAGATGGATACGGCGGCAGCGGATCCTCGCCGTAGTTTGCATGCGCCAGCGAATCTCCGGGCGCACCGTTGCCAATGCCAGGTCCATTGTCGCCAGTTCCACCGCCAATACCGGCGCCGGTGCCTGCGCTTCCAGAGCCGCCGAGACTCGCGAGAGCGGCTTCGCCCGCTCGCGATGCACCGGCAGGGGCCGCATGATTCTCGAGCTTCGCCGTTGACGACGTAACAGCCGCAGTTGGCGCGATGCTCGCCGCTTTAACCCTCGGAGCCGCAACGAGAAGCGCCGCAGGCTTCGCGCGATGCTTGTGGATGTGCCGTGGTATCGCGATCTCGCTCGACGATGCCGACAGCGCCGGACTCTCGGGCTTCGGCGCGCCCCTCGCACCGCCGTTGCCGAGCTCGACCATGTACGCCAGCACCCATTCGTTGCGCGGCCGTTCGACCGCCGGAATGAGAATCGCCAGCAGCGCAATCAGAACTGCGTGAACTGCAATCGAAATCGCGAAAAACGACGCATGACGACCCGTCGCGATTCCTCGCGTGTCGCTACGTACCTCTGCGATGTCCCAATCGTTCTCCAACATCCCGACCCATCAACGCGGAGAGCAGGCCGGGAGTCAGAAACCATGAAGTGAAAAAAGCGGAACTCCCGAAGCCTCCCTCTCCCGCGAAGGTGCGAACGGCTTCACAGTTCGTCCGGTAGCCTGGCTCGAAATCGCCGCTTATCGCGACGATTCCCTACAGTTGCGGGGCAGCGCCGGCTTCTAACCGGCTTTCCCGAGTCGAACTCTATCGCACACTACTTCGCCAGCCGGGCGAGTCAATAGGAAAGGAAATCACTCGGAGATTTTGAGGTCGCAATCGCAGTCGTTGATAAACTGCGTGTCATCGTCGAGGATCTCGTGCCAGCGATGGCCCTCTTCGCACTCACAGTGCAGTCGCGCGCCCTTCCAGTCAGCCCGCTGGTCCAGCCGTTTGACCTTCAATTCCGCACGCATCGCGATGCAGTGGGTGCCATCAATCAAATCACGCCGGCAACTCATCACAAACTCACAACCGCTCTGCACCCCCTCTGAGCTATTCTTTTAAAGTCATGGTCGCGACGTCAAGCAGAAGTTTGAGACCCCTGATGAGTAAGCGCTCACGAACGTTGACTTTCGCTCATTAGCTGCGATATGAACTAGGATTCATAAAATGAATCTGTATTCATTCGTCCGAGGCAGACACGGTGAGCGTTAAGGACCGTCAGGGGCGTGAGCGCCAGGCGCGGCGCGAGGCGATCGCCGCCTCGGCATTTGCCGTCTTCGCGCGTCACGGCCTCGAAGGCGCGACAATTGAAATGATCGCGCGCGAGGCAGAAGTGGCGGTCGGCACGATCTATCTTTACTTCGCCTCCCGCGACGATCTTTATCTGCAACTCGTCGCCGAGCGAATCGAACGTCTGCGCGCGAGCTATGCCGAAATCCAGGCGCGCGCGCTCGACCCACTGAGCGAGCTACGCGCGGTCGCCGCCGCATATCTCGATTACCTGCGCGAGTCGCGTGAGCTGTTCATCAGCCAGCACTCGGTGGTCTATGCGCAACTGCGCAAGCGCCTCAAGCGAGCCTCGGAGCTGCGCCACTTCAACGAGGTTATCGAGAAGAGCCACGCGGTGTGGAAGCTCTACGAGCGCACGGTGCGCCGCGTTTTCGACGCCGGGCTCATCGTCAACTCCACCGATCCCAAGAAGACCGCCGCCGTGATGTGGTCGAGCCTCAACGGCGCCTTCATGTTGATGGGCGACGGTAACTTCTTCCGCGATCTCACGGGACTCGATCCCGAGCACTTCGTCGAAGAGACACTCGATTCCTATATCAAGACTCCCGCGTCATCGGATCAAACGCGTGCCGCGTTAAACGGCGCATCGACACACAGGCATAAGAGCGCGGTCCGTACCGCCCGTGCAAAAATCAACAAGGACCGCGACGCTGCTCAGCTCGTCGCGTCCGCCCCTGCCTGATTGCGCGGGCCGGGCCAAAGGAGAAGAGGCTATGAAATTTACCTGGTTCCATCTGATGCCCTACCGCTTCCTGCCGGAGGACTTCAAGGACAAGTATCGCAGCGTGTGGGTCGACATCCCGCGCAACCTGTACGATCCCAAGGTCGGGCATCGGCTCTATAACGACTACCTCGATCAGCTCGAGCACGCCGACGAGATGGGCTTCGACAATCTCGGCGTCAACGAGCATCATCAGAATGCTTACGGCATGATGCCGTCGCCCAACCTGATGGCGGCTGCGCTGACGCGCCGTTCGCGCAACGCGAACCTGGTCGTGCTCGGCAATTCGATCGCGCTCTACAATCCTCCGGTCCGCGTCGCGGAGGAGTTCGCGATGCTCGACGTGATGAGCGGCGGGCGCCTTATCGCGGGCTTCCCGGTCGGCACCTCGATGGACGACAACTTCTGCTACGGCGTCGTGCCTGCGACGCTGCGCGAGAAGTATTACGAGGCGCACGATCTGATCGTGAAGGCGTGGAAGGAGGAAGAGATGTTCTCCTTCAACGGCAAGTACACCCAGCTCCGCTACGTCAACTTGTGGCCGCGTCCCGTGCAGAAGCCGCATCCGCCAATCTGGATTCCCGGCGGCGGCTCGGTCGAGACCTACGACTTCTGCGCCGACCACGATTACCAGTACAGCTTCCTTTCCTACTTCGGGTATATCGCTGGCAAGAAGGTCGCGGACGGCTATTGGGACGTGATGGCCAAGAAGGGCAAGCCGCTCAATCCTTACAGCATGGGATTCGCGCAGGTCGTCGCCGTCGCGGAGACCGACGAGCAGGCGGAGAAGGACTACGCCGCGCACATGGACTACTTCTATAACCGCTGCCTGCATGTCTATAACGGCTTCGCCGACGCGCCCGGCTATCGCACCGTGAAGACGATCAAGGCCGGGATGCTCGGCCAGGTCGGCGAACAGGCCGCGATGCGCCGCGAAGGCCTCAAGTGGAAGGACTTCATCGATCAGGGCTACGTGATCGCGGGCTCGCCCAAGACCGTGCGCGAGCGGCTGCGCGAAGCGCTGAAGACGCTCAACTGCGGGCACCTCATGATGCTGATGCAGCTTGGCTCGATGCCGCCGGAGCTGGTGCGCAAGAGCACCGATCTGTTCGCCACCGAAGTGATGCCGCATCTGCGCGATCTGTGGAGCGACTGGGAAGACAAATGGTCGCCCGAGCGCATGCCGCAGAATGAGATCGCGGTTCCGGCTCCGATTCACTTTGAGTCACGTCAAACCAACGGCAAGACCTACGCGGGCGCCGCAGTTGCACAGGAGGCCCGCTCCGCGAAATGAACACGACAGTAAATCTGCTCAACGGCAAATTCTCAATTGAGATGCAGACCTTTGGCAGCGGCGGCGAGCCGCTGCTGTACCTGCACGGCGCCGGCGGTAACAACGGAATCGAAGGATTTCTCGAGGAGCTCGGCAAGGACTTCAAGGTCTTCGCGCCGCAGTTTCCCGGCTACGGCGAGTCGACGGGCAACGAATATATCGACGACGTGGTCGACGCCGCTCTCTTCTATCATCAGCTGATGGACGAGCTGGGCATCCCGACCGCCAACGTCGTGGGTCATTCGATGGGTGGGATGCTCGCGGCGGAGCTCGCCGCACTCGACGTGCATCGCGCGAAGAAGCTGGTGCTGGTGGCGCCGGCGGGTTTCTGGATCGACTCGAATCCGATTCCGGATTTCTTCGCCGCGCAGCTCAACGAGATCGCGCCGCTGCTCTTCCATGACACCAACTCGCCGATGGCGAAGATGATGACCGCCATCCCCGAGGACTTCAAAGCGCTCGAGACAATGTACGTCGAGCGCGTGAAGCGCCTCGCCACGGCCAGCAAGTTCCTGTGGCCGATCCCGGATCGCGGGCTCAAGAAGCGCGCCTACCGGATCCAGTCGCCGACGCTGCTGATGTGGGGCGAATCGGATCGCCTGATTCCTCCGGCTTATGCCAAGGAATTCCAGAGCCGCATCAAGGGCAGTAAACTCGAGGTCATCAAGGCCGCCGGCCACATGGTGCAGTACGAACAGCCCGAAGCGTTCGTGAAGACGGTGAAAGCGTTCCTCAAGGGCTGATCGAGAACAACGAACCGAGAAAAACGGCCGCGGCGAAGACTCGTCGCGGCCGTTTTCTTTTCGCGGCTTGCGGAGCACAGGTTGCGCGGCTACCGTCGGTCGCATGGCTAGCCCAAAGGCACCCGAATCGCGCCGTGGAATCTTTCTGACATTGATGACGATCCTGTTTGCGGTGCTGGCGATTTCCGACTTCACCAAGGCCCTTCAATACTCGAACAATCATCATATGGGCCTGGTCGTGCTCGGCTACAAATTCGTCGGCGTCGGCGCCAACATCGTCGGCGGCGGCTTGTTCGGCTTGTACCTGCTGGCGTACGCCATTGGGATATGGCGGATGCGCTCGTGGGTGCTGCCGCTCGCGATCGTTTACGCGCTCTATGTGCCGGTGAATCTCGTGATGTTCTGGTTCCTGCATACCGATCCGCGACCATCGATCGGATTCATCGCCTTTTACCTGGTCCTCTCGGTCGGGGGTTCAGTCGGCACCGCGCTCTATCTCGCATACAATCGCGATCGGCTTACCTAGTTTCCCGAAAGTGGTACCATGAAATTTTCCGAAACTGGTCTCTGGATTGGGCCTCCGACGGCCCATAGATGCAGAGACTATGAAACTCTATGATTTCACGCTCGCACCAAATCCGCGCCGCGTGCGAATCTTCGCCGCGGAAAAAGGCCTCAACCTTCCAAACGAGCAGGTCGATCTGACCCAGGGCAAGAGCCGCACGCCCGAGTTCCTCGCGATCAATCCCGCCGGCCGGGTCCCGGTCCTGCAACTCGACGATGGCACCTACCTGGCCGAGTCCAATGCGATCGCGCACTACCTCGAAAGCCTGCATCCCGAGCCCAACCTATGCGGCCGCGACGCGCTCGAGCGCGCGAGGATCGAAATGTGGGAGCGGCGGATGGAGCTCGACTTGTTCACGACCGCCCTGCGCGCTTTCCTGCATCTGCACCCGATGAACGCGCAGCGCCTTAAGCAGCTCAAGGAGTATGGCAACTCGCAGGTCGCGGCGGTGCAGACGCAGCTCGAATGGCTCGATCGTCAGCTGAAGGGCAAGGAGTTCATCGCGGGGCCGCGCTTCACGATTGCCGACATCACGGCATTCGTCGGGATTGAATTTGGCGTCGCAACGGCCGGGATCAAAGTCGATCCCGCGCTCGCCGATCTGACGCGATGGCATCGCGCGGTCTCCTCGCGGCCGAGTGCCAAAGCTTAAATCCCCTCACTCAAATTTTTTTATGCGGCGGCCGCGGCGAAATCGCCGAGACTGCCGCTTGTCTTTTCAAACTTGACGATGGCTGCGGATTAGTTTTAATTTGCAACCGTCATGAAACTTTACGATTTTCCAGGAGCTCCCAACCCTCGCCGCCTGCGCATCTTCATGGCGGAGAAGGGAATCAAAGTTCCGCTCGAACAGCTCGAGATTCTCAAGGGCGCCGGGCGCACGCCCGAGTTCCTGAAGAAAAATCCGTTCGGCGGAATCCCACTGCTGGAACTCGATGACGGCAGCTATCTTGCGGAGTCCGTCGCGATTTGCCGCTACCTCGAAGGCCTGCATCCCGAGCCGAATCTGATGGGAAAGGATTTCCGCGAGCAGGCGTTGATCGAGATGTGGCAGCGGCGCGCGGAACTGAGTCTCTTTGGCTCCATCGGGCGCGCGTTTCAAAACACCAATCCGATAATCGCGCCGGTCATCGGCCAGCAGTTCCCGGAATACGGCGCTAAGCAACTCGCCACCGCGCAGCAAACACTCGCCGTCTTCGACGCGCAACTCAAAGGGAAAGAATTCATCGCCGGCCCGCGCTACACGATCGCCGATATCACCGCGCTCGTCGCGATCGAGTTCGGGAAACAGAACGCGGGGCTCCAGCTCGATCCCGCGCTCAAGGAAATCGCTCGATGGCACCAGGCGGTATCGAGCCGCCCCAGCGCCAAGGCTTGAATTTCAACTCCGCGAAAAATTTATCGAGGTAGTCGATCTATGAAACTCTACGAATTTACCCAGGCTCCAAACCCTCGGCGCGTGCGCGTGTTCCTGGCCGAAAAAGGCGTCAGCGTTCCCACCGTGCAGGTCAATATCGGCGCGGCAGAGAATCGCAAACCCGAATTCCTGAAGATCAATCCGATGGGCGGGTTGCCGGTGCTCGAGCTCGACGACGGCACGCACATCGCAGAGTCGGTCGCGATTTGCCGCTACTTCGAAGTGCTCCATCCCGAGCCCAACCTGATGGGCAAGGACGCCAAGGAGCAGGCGGTCGTCGAAATGTGGAACCGGCGCATGGAGTTCGAGGTCCTGGGCATGGCCGCGGGCGCATTTCGCAACACCAGCGACTTTTTCAAGGGCCGCATCCCGCAGGTCAGGGAATATGGCGAGGTCTGCCACGCGGCCGTGATCAAACGCCTCGAATGGCTCGACCAGGAGCTTGCTAACCGCGAGTTTATCGCGGGCAACCGCTACACGATCGCCGACATCACGGCGCTCATCGGCATCGACTTCGGTCGCACGACGCAGATCAGGATCCAGCCCGAGCAGAAGAACCTCGCGCGATGGCATGCGGCAGTGTCGGCTCGTCCCAGCGCCAAGGCGTGACGATCGGATCAAGACCAATTGCGAATTTGACGCGGCGATGCCGGACGGCGTCGCCGCTTCCTTTTAGCGGCTACTCGATGAGGCGGCGACGGCGACCGGCGCGGCGGTCGGCGGCCAGATCGGCGTGAAGACGCGATAGAGCAGGAGATAAATAATCACGCCGGTGACCGACACGTACATCCAGAGCGGCCAGGTCCATCGCGCGATTCGGCGATGACGCATGAAGCGGCCGCGCAGCGCGAGCCAGATTGTGCCGATAACGAGCGGAACGATCACGCCGGCCAGGATGATGTGCGGGATCAAAATCGCGAAATAGACCGGACGAATCGCGCCCTGCCCGCTGAAGCGCACGTCGCCCACGTGATAGTGGAAAATCAGGTACGAAGTCAGAAATAGCGCCGACATCATCAAGGCGGCGATCATGCAAGCGCGATGGGCCGCGACGCGCTTCTGCTTGATGAACACGAAGCCCGCAAGCAGCAGCACGGTCGCGCTGCCGTTCAAGATCGCGTTAAGCGGCGCCAGGGATCGATAGTCAAACACAAATCGGACCTCAGCCCCAGAGAATAATGTCCGCCGGCGCGCGCCGCCAGTACCGCATTGGCGTAGGCCGCCGGGTTAACGACTCATCATGCGCTGGCGACCGATCCATTATTGTTCCACCTGGTGGTAACTGCTTAACTGTTCGCTGCGCGCTTTGATGAAGGCTCGAGACCGCGCGAATCAGGGGTTTCCGCCATTTGAGTTGGACATCTTTTGCTTCCTGCCTGCGTGGCGGAATCACCGGCCTCGCCATGCTGGCGGTGTTAGCGTGCGCGCTCTTTGCGCACGATGCCGGAGCGGAGATGCTTCTGCCGCCAGCGACTTCGAGCACGACCTGGAGCGTGGCGAGCGATCACAAAACGATCCTGCTCGCGATCGATCACGGCCATCCCGCGCCTTTCATGGTCAAAGGCGTCGATTACTCGCCGCGGCCGATAAACGATTCGTCGAAGGTTGGTCCCTCCAGCGATTATTTCTGGGGCGACCCTTCGCATCTCACCTATGAGTTGATCTGGACGCGTGACGTGTGGGGCTCGACCTACAACGACTCGAACCTGCATCTGCCCGACGGATGGATTCGGCAGCTCGGCGCCAACAGTATCCGCACTTACGCGTGGTGGAAGTGGGCGCCACAAACACCGGCGGATTACTCGAAGTGGCGAGATTTGGATTGGAGCGTCGGGCCGCGAATCCGTTTCGGAGATGACAGCACTCCCGCTGGCTTCGCCGCCTACCCTGCTCACGACGGTGGCGATCAATTCCTCGATCTGTGTTGGAACAACGGCAAGAATCCGATCTATGTCGTGATCGGAATCTCAGTCGATCCATGGACCGGCTTCGCTTCAGCCAATTTTGACTCGAAGCAATGGCACGACGAGCAAATCTTTCTCGCCAAGACCACGAAGTGGCTAGCGAAACGGTACGGATATCATCCTGCGGTTCTTGGGTTTGCGATCGGCAATGAGACCAACCTGCCGTTCGATCGTGGCACCGACAGGTTCATCGAGTACTGGAATTATCTCGACTCGCTCGGCGCGATCGTAAAGCGATATGCGCCCGGCAAACTAACGATGAGCGCGTTCGAGGACTATCCCCACCCCGAGCGGCCGATGCTGCTGCGGCAGCTCGTCAAGTTCAAGAACCTCGCCGCCGCGAAACCAGGCTCGCCGACGATCCCGGTATGCGTCGACATGAACGGCGCGCATCCCGGCACCAACTGCGTTTCGCCGCATCGGCGCCCCGCGTATCCCGCCGACGTTTACTCACTCGATGTCTGGGGATTCAATTCCTATCGCAAGCCCGAAACCGAGGACGCTGCCAATTTCAAGCACTGGGTAGTCGATGGCTACTATACACAAGGCGCGAACCACTACGATGCGGCTCCTAATCCCGAGCCCAAGCCACTGTTGCTAACTGAATGGGGAGCACCGGCGTCAGTTCGCACACGCGAGGGTCAGCCGCCGCATCCGCCGAATCCCGAGTGGGTGAATGTCGACCGCGGAATGCCAGGCGAGTTTCACGGCGCCAGTGGATATCGAACTGCGAAACTCATTCAGCAAATTGGCAACGATATTTATGGACCCGATTCGAAAATCTCAGTTTTGAACGGTGGAGTGTTGGCTGGCGGATATATATTCGAATTGCAGGACGAATGGTGGAAAGAGGATCAGCGCAATCCGGCGAGCTGGGCGACGCACGACACAACAACCCTGACATTCAAGTTTCCATTCGGCGAGGAAGGACACGGCTTCTCATCCTTTTGGGATGAAGAGTGGTTCGGCCTGCTGTCGACTAACGTCAGCCCCGCGCGATTGCAACAATGCGCGATAGCTGCGCCGCCGGCTTCGACCACCTGTGAAGGAAGTGGCGCCGGGGCATCGACCGATCCTGTACTCACTGCGGCGGGCAGCGCGGCATGGCTCAACGGCGGGGCGGATGAGCTCACGCCGCGCGCGGGATATTACGCACTGCAATCGATCTTCAAGGGCAACAGCGGCATCGACGCGCCGGCCGGAGGAAAGGCGCCGGTTGTGTTGACGCAGACCACCTGCGCATCAGGCCCATCGGTCTTCTGCCAGGTCGGCGCGACAAACGCCCCGACGCGCTTCGAAGCTCGCGGGCTGCCAGCCGGGTTGCAGCTCGACCCGCGACAGGGAATCATCTTCGGCAGCTATAACAAGCCGGGGAATTTCTCAGTCCGCGTGACGGCCATCAACGAGAGCGGCAAGTCTGCCGAGACTTCGGTAATGGCTACTCGCGAACCTGCGGTCGCATCAGCCGCTCCGAAGCCTCCTCCGAATGTGACTGCGATTTCGTTCAAGCCCAATCATCATCCGTGAGGATGCGGATAGTCACACCATCCGAGATTGCGTGAGGTGCCGTCGAAGGTGTCGCGCGTCTTGTAGTATTCGTATTTTCCTTCGAGCGCGGCTTCCTGGGTTTTAGCGAGAATCACAGCGACCTGCTCCTTACTCATCGGACGGAAGGTGTGCGCCGCTTCGAGTGCCTGATCCAGAAACGACATCCAGTCAATTCCCGTCACGAGCGTGCTGATCGGCAAGTTCATCGTATAGTGCAACGCCTCGATCGGTGTCACCGTATTGCTCTGCAGAATGAAGTTGTCGCCGAATGCTTTCATCCCGATCACGCCCATATTCTTTTCGAGTGCGACCGGCAGCACTTCCCGCTGGAAACTATCATAGTGAGCGTCCATGACATTGAGCGGCATCTGTACCGTGTCGAACGTCACGCCATATTGATCGGCGAGACGAATCATCTTGAGCAGCATGCTAGGCGTCTTGTGACCGGTGAAGCCGATGAACCTGGTTTTGCCGGCTTTCTTAAGGCGCAGCAGTGCTTCTATCGCGCCGCCCTTGCCAAATACCATGTCGGGATCGGTATCGCGTATCACTTCGTGAATCTGCAGCAGATCGACATAGTCAGTTTGTAATCGTTTCAGGCATTCATCGAACTGCCATTCGACGGTCGCGGCCTTGCGGCCATCGATCTTCGTCATAAGAAAGACTTTCTGCCGATAGCCGTCGCGGAGCGCAATTCCCATGCGGCGCTCGCTCTCGCCGAGATGGTAATCCCAGGAGTTGTCCATGAAGGTAACGCCGTTGTCGATGGCGCTGCGAATAATCCTGATTCCATAATTGGGATCGGGCGGCTCACCGATGTGATATCCGCCGAGGCCGATGATGGAGACTTTCGCCCCGGTGCGGCCGAGCGTTCGATACTGCATTTCCCCGCCGGGCGCGATCGCCGCCCAGACTTTGCTGGCCGCCAAAGTTCCAAGTGCACCAAGTCGCGCCGCAAGCGCAATAAATTTTCTCCTCGTCACTAAATCCGGACGCTCCTCTCCACGAACGCAGCTTGACTCGTAGTTATTAACCCTGAGGCCTGGCTGGGTTCCCTCTCCTCATCCTAGGAGAGGGTAAGGGAGAGGTTCAACGCCCGAAGTTGTAGTGCGATGGCCTCGTCGCGATGGTAAGAAACCTGCATTGCAAGCGTCTGTGGAACTTCGCCCTCACCCGCAGTCCGATTCAGATCGTGAATCGGACTGCGGCCTCGCCCGATTCGCGGCGGCAACCAGAGGTTGCAGCCGCGGGGAGAGGCTATTGGCTTGCGCAACCAACCAGAGAAAAAAAAGGCGAGAGCGAAACGCTCCCGCCTTTTTACGTTCGAGCTTGTGTGTTTGCGATTACGGTGCAGCTTCGGGCGCAGGCGCGACCGGATTGGCACCTTCCATCGCTGGATTCGTCACCTTGATGCGATGGTCGTAGTGCGTCCACAGCCGGGTCGTCAGATCGGGCAGCAGCATGAAGCACAGGAACGTGACCAGGACTACCGGCGTAATCGCGATAATCCAGAGACCCTTGCGCTCCATCGCCAGATGCATGAAGTACATCGCGACCATTACTGCTTTGGCCCAGGCGAGCGCGACCAGCAGGCTGACCTTCATCACCTTCGGCAAACCGAGCGCGTAAATTACCAGTTCGATTCCGGTGAGCACCGAGAGGTAGATGAAGATTGCGATGTAGTTCGGTTCTTCGTGCGCCACCGCGTGTCCGGCAACTGCTTGTGTAGCCATTGTCGTTTCTCCTCTGCGCCGCGCCTAGATCAGGTAGATGAAGGTGAAGATCAGAATCCACACCAGGTCAACGAAGTGCCAGTAGAGGCCGGCGATCTCGACTAATTTCGCCTTTTCCTGCGGCAGCTTGCCCATCAGGCCGCGGATCCAGAGCACGCTGTTGTAAACGACGCCGCCGAAGACGTGGCAGCCGTGAAATCCGGTGAGGATGAAAAACGTCGCGTCGAACAGGTCGCGCTTTATCGACATGCCCTTGATTTCGAGCAAGTGATGCCATTCGAAGGCCTGCATCCCAAGAAAGGTCGCGCCACCGACGATCGTCAGGAACATGAAAGTCTTGAACTTGCCTTGATTGCCGCGCTGGATGCCCGACAACGCCTCGACCATCGTCACGCTCGAGCAAATGAGGATGAACGTCATGATCGCGGTGGTAGTGATGCCAAGGAACTGGGCGGGTTCAGGCCAGTTGATGTTGTTGATGCGCAGCGCACCATACGCCGCGATACCGGCGCCAAAGGTCATCGCGTCGGCCGCCAGGAACGACCACATCCCGAGCTTGCCTGAAGTATCTGGCGTTAACGACGGCTCGTGCTGATCGAGCTGTTCGACGCCGTGTCCGTGTTCGAGAGCTGCGGCCTCGCTCATCGCTACCATCCCCGTAGAGGAACAAAGGTTGAGGGCCTGCGCGCGCGCAGACCGTTAGTCACAATTCTCAGCGCTTGGACGCCTCCGCCTGCGAATCGCGCCGCGAGCGCCGCCATGCGAAAAACATGATGCTGCCGAAGACGGCGAAGGTCACGTATGGGGCGGAGAGCATGAAAAGGACGCTGGTGTTGTAGGCGTGGATCGCGTGATCTCCGGGCGACAGCCCGCACATCGCGCAAGCATTGGCGATTTGCGGCGCCGCGGCAATCGCGGTTCCGACTGCGGCCCCGATATATGCTCCGAGTTTCTTCATCTCCGTTCCTCCGAATCTTCTCATCTACATAAGGTAAACGAGCACGAACAAAAGCGGCCAAATCGCACAAACGAAATACCAATACACGGCGCACAGCTCGACGCCGGCGGCGTTGCGCGCGTTGTAGCGGCCCCCGATGGCGGCCGCGACGACCCCGCACAGCCATACGACGCCGGCCGTGACGTGCGCGCCGTGCAGTCCGATCAGAGTGTAGAAAGTCGCGCCGTAAGTGCCGCTGGTGAGTCGCAGGCCGTGCGCTACGAGCCTGACCCATTCCGATCCCTGTACCGCGAGAAAGGTCACGCCGAGGATGCCGGTGATGACCAGCCACTGACGCAACAGGCGCTGGCGATTTTGATGCACCGCGCGCACCGCCATGAACATCGTGACTGCGCTGGTCAGGAGCACGCCGGTGTTGATCCAGGTGATCTCGATCGGCAGGCGCGGCAATGCGGGCGGCGGCCAGAACGGCGCCGAGAGGCGGAATATCAGGAACGACCCGATAAATCCGCTGAACAGCATGACCTCCGACGCGATAACCATCAGCACCGCGAGCATGCCGTTGCTGATGAACGGCCGCTCGGTCGTTTCCAGATCGCTACCACCGCCGGACGTGCGATTCCGCCGCAAAACTGCGGAACCGATCGGGCGTATTTTTGCTGCCAATTCTGCTGCCATCTCTTAGTGCTTCAGGATGATCGTGACAAAGGCCACCGTGGCCAAGGCGATCATCACGCCGATCAGGATTTTCAGCACCCTCCGATTTTCTTCGCGAGCTTCCTCGCGCGTAACTAACGTCGCCATCGCTTCACTCTCAAAGCCTGTCGAGCACCAGCACGAGCAGAACCGTCGGCAGATACACGATCGAAAACAGCAGCACGCGACGCGAGGCGGTCAGATCGAGCGGCCGCCGCACCATGATGATCCCGAGCGTCAGCATCGCGAGGCCGAGTGCGCCCGCGACTAGCATGTAGGGCACGCCGGCGAATCCCATCAGCGTTGGAATCACTGCGAGCGAGACAAGTCCGAGCGACGCGGCGATCACAACTGGATTGGAGGGATTGCCACCGCGCGCAGTGTTCTCAGGAAGCAGGTGGATATTCGCGCGCGCGTAGTCGGTTCGATAAAGCCGCGCCACCGCGAAGGTATGCGGCAACTGCCAGAGGAACATCAGGCCGAACAACGTCAATGGCTCGATTGCAAAACCGCCTCGGGCCGCGGCCCATCCTGCGACAGGCGGGAGTGCGCCGGGGATTGCGCCGACGATGTTGCACATCCAGGTGATGCGCTTCAGCGGTGTGTAGGCTGCCAGGTAAACGATCGTGACCGCGGCAGTCACCCCAGCACAGAGCAGATTAGTCGTGAAAGCCAGGTATGCGATTCCAATCGCGGTCGCATTCGAGCCGAACAGCAACGCCTCGATGGGCCGCATCCGATTCGACGGCAGCGGGCGATGCCTGGTGCGTTCCATCAGGCCGTCGATGTCGCGCTCGAAGTACTGGTTGAGCGCGAGCGTTCCGCCGGCGGCGAGTGCGGTGCCAATCATCAGGTTCGCGGCGAGCGCGAGGTCGAATCCGCCCTGTGTGCCGAGGTAAAAGCCGGCAAGCGTCGTCACCAGGACCATTAGCACGATGCGCGGCTTGGTTAGCTCGTAGTACTCCGCGATACCGCCGTGCGTGGCGGTGAGTGGCGGCGAGGTGGCGACGACTTTGGTGCTCACGCCGTCACCCCGTGGCTCGTGATCGCTTCCATCGCGCGAGCATGACTGCGCGCGGCGCGATTCGACGGTGCGAGCAGATGGCTCGCGCGAATCGCGATCGTGAGCGTCGTCGCGAGCACGCCCGCGCCGACCAGCACGTGCGCGGTCGTCGGAATTACAGCGCGACCCGTCCAGATCGTCAGCGCGCCAAGCGAGATCTGCATCGCAAGCAGGAGGAGCAGCAACAGCGCTGAATGCCGCAGCGGCGTGTTGTTGGTATGCACCCGCAACACGCGAATCACTGTCCACAGCACCATCGTCGTAACGACGACCGCGCCGCATCGATGCGCAAAGTTAATCCCGATGTACTCGTTGATGTAGGGCGGAATGAGATGACCGAACGACAGGGGGAAATCAGGAATCACCAGACCCGCACCAAGATGCCGCATCAGCGCGCCGATCAGTATCTGCACATAGATGATCGCGGTCGTGACGATAGCGAGAGTCGCGAGCGGAATCCTGGCTGGCGGTTCCTCGCGACGCGGCGCATCTTCCCAATTCGGATTCGTCACCAGCGCGATCGAGACCATCAGGCAGACGAATGCCTGCGCAGTCGCCGCATGGGTGACCGCGATCAGGAGCGGCAACTCGAACAGCACCGTGATACCGCCGAGTACTGCCTGAAAGATGACCAGCCCGAACGCGATATATGCGAGGCGCCGGACCCATCCACGCGGCTCGGCTCGCGAGGCCCAGAGCATGAGTGCGAGCGTCAGAACAACGACCGTCGCCGCCACGAGGCGATGCCCGAACTCGAAGCGGATACCGCCCTGCCATGAGGGAATGAGCTTGCCGAACGCGAGCGGCCAATCAGGCACGGCGAGCGCCGATCCCGTCGAGGTAACCAAGCCGCCGACGAAGATCAGGAAAAAAGTTACGCACGCGCTCAGCACCGCAAAGCGGTGGAGTGCGCACGGGGTACGATCAGCTAATCGAGACTGTTCCATTTCAACCAATCGGTCCGCTCAATCAGCCGCCGCAGAAACCTCCGGCAGAGCGCGCGATTGAGGCAGGTAATCCTCCGCAACTTCGTGCGAGCTGTACTCGTATGGACCGCGATAAACGACCGGCACCGGGCCAGGCCAGTTGCCGTGTCCCGGATGTACGGGAGTGGTCCATTCGAGCGTGTTTGCGTGCCACGGGTTCTCCGTAGCCTTCTCGCCCTTGATGAGACTGTAGATGATATTGGCGAGGAAGATAAACTGCGCCGCGCCCAGCACGAATGCGCTGATGGAGATGAACACGTTGATGTGCTGCAGGGGCTTCAGGAAGTCATACTGGGTCGGATTGTAGATGCGCCGCATATGGCCGCCCATGCCCAGGATATGCATCGGGAAAAACGTGCAGTTGAACGCGACGAAGGTGATCCAGAAGTGAATCTTGCCCAGCGTCTCGTTCATCATACGGCCGAACATTTTCGGAAACCAGTACGTGATCGCACCGAATATCGCGAAGATACTGCCGCCGAACAGCACGTAATGGATGTGCGCGACGATGAAGTAGGTATCGTGGATGTACATGTCAACCGGAGTGCAGGCCATCCATACCCCTGACAGGCCGCCGATCACGAACATCGCGACGAATGACAGCGCGTTCAGCATCGCCGCCGTGTAGTGGATGTTGCCCTTGTAGAGGGTGCCCAGCCAGTTGAAGGTTTTGATCGCCGACGGCACCGCGATCACCATCGTGGTCAGCATGAAGCTCGTGCCGAGCGCCGGATCCATGCCCGACTGGAACATGTGATGGCCCCAGACGACCCACGACAGGAACGCGATCGCGATCATCGCATACGCCATCGCGCGGTAGCCGAAGATCGGCTTGCGCGAGAATACCGAAATAATCTCTGACGCCATCCCCATCCCAGGCAGGATCATGATGTAAACCTCGGGATGGCCGAAGAACCAGAACAGATGCTGCCAGAGGAGCGGCTCGCCACCACCGGCGGGCAGAAAGAAGTGGGTGCCGCCAAGACGATCGAAGAGCAGCAGCGCGAGCGCCGTCGTGAGCACCGGCAGCGCCAGCAGCAGCAGGATCGCCGTGATGAAGAGCGACCAGATCACCAGCGGCATGCGAAAGAAATACATGCCCTTGGTGCGCATGTTGATGATCGTGGTGATGTAATTAATCGAGCCCATCAGCGACGACACGCCCAGTACAATGATGCTGATGCACCAGAGATTCTGGCCCCAATCGACACCTGTATAGACGGGGACCGCTGACAGCGGTGCGTACGATGTCCATCCTGCCGCGGCCGGGCCGCCCGGCACGAAGAACGACGACAGCATGATCACGCCGGCCACCGAGCCCACCCAGAATGACAGCATGTTGAGGACCGGAAACGCCATGTCGCGCGCGCCGATCATCAGCGGGATCAGGAAGTTGCCGAAGCATCCGACCAGGATCGGCATGACCACGAAGAAGATCATGATGGTCGCGTGCATCGTGAACATCGCGTTGTAGGTGTTGGGCGGGATCGCGCCTTCATACATGAAAGGCTCGGGAACCCAGCTGAACCCGGGAACCGCGGTTTCGGGAAAGGCCAGCTCCCACCGCATCAGCATCGCCATCAAGCCGCCGATCGACATCATGAAGAGCGCCATGAACAGGAACTGGCGCCCGATCATCTTGTGATCGGTCGAGAAAATGTAGGTGCGCCAGAAGCCGTGCTCGTGATGCTCCGCGTGCGCGCCGTGAACCGCAACCGCTGCCGTGCTGCTCATCTTCGAATGCCCCTCTCCGCGCGCCTACTGGCCGGAGTACTTGTCCTTGAGATACTTCTGGAAATCTTCTTCGGATTCGACCGTCAAGTTACCGAGCATGCCCGAATGGCCGAAGCCGCAGAGCTCGGCGCACGGGATTTCGTAAGTTCCCTTCTCCGTCGCCTCGAACCATACGTGAATGATTCGGCCCGGAACCGCGTCCTGCTTTAGCCGGAGATTGGGGACGAAGAAGCTGTGGATTACATCCTTCGAGGTGAGGTCGATACGCACGACCTGGTTCACCGGCACGTGCATCTCGTTCTCGACCGTGACGTCGTCCTTGGTGCCGAGCTTGCCGTCGGGACCCGGATACGTGATCTCCCAGTTAAATTGCTTGGCGGTGACGTTGTAGAAGACCTGCCCCGGTGGTCCGTGCTCCTTGATATCCGCCCAGGTCGAGCGGCTGAGGAACGCGAGGCTGACCATGATAACGGCGGTCACCGTCGTCCAGATGATCTCGAGGCGCGAATTGCCTTCGATATACTCGGCCTTGCGTCCGGGCCGCGTCCGGTAGCGAACCAGGAAGATCACCATCGTGATCATGGTCGCGATCCAGACGGTCATGACAATCCAGAAGATCAGCTCGAAGAGCCAATCGATCTGGGGACCGAAAGTGGAGATATCGTGTGGAAACCACAGATGCTCGAGCATTAGACCCTCACCGCCCCGTTGGACCCGCGGCCAATCGCAGCTTGGACTGGATAAGTCGTACTCATGCGCGCTGCGAACCGAAATCCGTCGTTGAAAGCTGGCGTGATTATGAACATCAGCTACGCGACTCGTGAAATGAAAAAATATCGCAACTTGTATGAGCCACGTTTCATCGTTGGGTGCCTATGTCTCCACATTTCGGTAGCATTTTCAAGTAATTTCAGAAACTGGGTCCACAAATGCGGCGGCGTCGCGGTTAATCGGTGTTCAGCCGGCGGCGCTCCGCCATCTTAGAACCTGACATGAGCAATTCAATCAGCTGAGGCTCAGTCTTTCTGGTGTATGTTCGCCTGAATCGCGATTGGCGAGAACGCTTCTTTGGGCTAGAACACGCCTTGGCGTTCGCCGGTCAGAGGAGAGTCGTTGATGTCTGAAACCGTGGCCACACTGGCCGAGATGTTTGAACGCCAGGCGCGCAAGCTCGGTCCGCGGCCTCTCCTCAAGAGCAAGGAGGGCAAGGCCTGGCGGGATCATTCGTGGACGGAAATTTCCGACGCTGCGGCGCGTCTGCGCGGCGGTCTGCTCGCGATGGGTGTAAAGCCGGCCGATCGCATCGCGATCCTCGCCGAGAACTGCCCCGAGTGGGTCATCGTCGATCAAGCGGTGCTCGGCGCCGGCGGAGTGGTCGTGCCGCTCTACACGACGAGCGGCAACGAAGAGACGGCGCACGTGCTCGATGACTCCGGGACGCAAATCGTCGCGGTGCACGGCGACGAGATGTTGAAAAAGGTCCTCGCCCTCGCGCCCAATCTGCCGCAACTCAAGACGATCGTCGCAAGTCATCCGGGCGCATCGCCGGCGGCGCCGTTCAACCGTAGTCCACAGGTAGTCACGATCGAGGCGGCCAGCTCCGGCGCTCCTGCCGCACCGATCGAAGGCAGCCGTGAGGATCTCGCGACATTCATCTACACGTCAGGTACGACCGGCGCCTCCAAAGGCGTGATGCTCACGCATGGCAACGTGCTGAGCAACGCCGAGGATTCGCTCGACGCGCTGGGTCTCAACGGCAACGACACGACGCTGTCGTTCCTGCCCGTCGCGCATTCGTTCGAGCGCACCGCGGGTCATTACACCGTGATGATGGCATCAGGCACGATCGCCTACGCCGAAGGGCTCGGGCAGATCGCATCGAATCTGACGGAGATCAATCCCACCGTCGTGCTCACAGTGCCGCGACTGCTCGAAGTCATCTATAGCCGCGTGATGAAGACGGTCGACTCATCGCCGGCGTTTCGTCAGCGAATGTTCCACGCCGCGATCGCCGTAGGATCGCGCGCCGCGGAATATCGCGCGCGCGGCGCTGCGGTCCCGCCGCATCTGGCGCTGCCGATGGCGCTCTTTCGCAAGCTAGTGTTCGAGCGCGTGCGTGGACTCTTCGGCACGCGGCTGCGCTACCTGATCTCAGGCGGTGCACCCCTGCCGGTCGATATCAATCGCTTCCTCTCTGCCGCCGAAGTTCCGATCGTCGAAGGCTACGGCCTGACTGAGGCGGCGCCGGTCGTATCGGTGAATCTTCACGGGCGCAACAAGATCGGCACTGTCGGACGACCGCTGCGCCGCGTCGAGGCGAAGACCGCCGCCGATGGCGAGCTTCTGCTGCGCGGACCGAACATCATGAAGGGTTATTTCCATCGCGATCAGGACACCGCCGAAACCATCGACAGCGAAGGATGGCTTCACACCGGCGATATCGCGACCATCGACTCGGACGGCTACATCAAGATCACCGATCGCAAAAAAGAAATCATCGTGCTGTCGGGCGGCAAGAACGTCTCGCCGGCATACGTCGAGAACAAGCTGACGCACGACAAGTTCATCGCGCAGGCCTGTGTCTTTGGCGATCGTCAGAAGCATCTCGGCGCACTTGTCGTGCTCGATACCGAGGCGCTCGCCGACTTCATCAAGCAAAACGATCTCGCGGGCAGGTCGCCCGAAGAGGTCGTCGAGTCGCCCGCGCTGCGCAAACTCGTCCAGCAGCGCATCTACGAGGTAAACAAGCAGGTCTCCGACGTCGAGGCAGTCGTGAGATTCAAAATACTGCCACAACCTTTCACCCAGGAGAACGGCGAGCTGACCCCGTCGCTAAAGATCCGCCGCCGAATGGTCGCGCAGCACTACAGAGACGCCGTGGCCGAGCTATTCGAATGATCTGACTCGCACGCCTCCGGTGCGCATCCGCCTCGAATCCGGAGATTTGCCGTAAGCAATTTACGCTTTTCCTGCACCGAGCTTACATCTATTGATACAGAGTGCTTGGCGGAATTATTTTCCTCCTAGTTGTAGTATCTTTTATTTGCCAAGCTTAACCTTTTCGGGCAGACCCTCGAGGTCACCGCGACCGATCCCGCATTCAGCGCCGACGAGCTGATGGCCCATCTTGCTGACCCACGCGCGCACGGAGTCTGCCGCTCTTGAAAAGGCAGACGATCTGGGACGGCAAGTCGCTATCCGAAAAACTTTTTTCCGCCATCCTGCCATCGGGCCCCGAGCGCGCCGGCACGTCGAAGCTGCAGATGCTCGGACTCGGCAAGGGCGGCGTGCTCAAACAAATAATGGCTAAACACAATGTTGAGACGCTGCCGTCGCTGATCTCGCTCGCTCCCGAGCTCGGCGTGCGCATGATCGCGTGCCGAATGGCGATGAGCATCATCGGCATCGCCTAAGAAGAGCTAATCGATCGCCTCGACTACGGCGGCGTCGCGACTTATCTCGGCGATGCGAGCGATTCGCGCATAACGCTTTTCATCTAGCGGGCTTCGTGCTTCGCCCATCGAATCATGCACCGCCGGATCGCAAATCCTCGTGTCAGAGGCGACGCATCGTGAAGTTTCGTCAATCATGAAGGTCATCGACCAGATGCAGGTGAGCGCCAAGGGCATCGAGCGGGCGATCACGCTGTTCGACATCGCAGGCGTCGGGCATCCCTACAATCTTGAGCTCGCAGTCGCCCAAGACCCGATGTTCCATCTGCCAGTCGCGCTGCCGCTGCAATACACCGTCGTTGAAGACAAGCGAGTGAATGCGGCGCCGGTGCCGGGAAGCCTGATCAAGGTGGGAAAGAAGAAAGGCGAAATCAGCGCCGAGCAAATCGTCGCCCCGCTGAGCGATATCAGGATCCAACTCACCGACGCCGAAGGCCGCGACGTCCCGGGTATCGTCTACGGCAAGGTGCTCCCCTATTCACCGCGAACGAGCAGCGGCTTTCCGGTCCGCTTCACCGTCGTCTCGCCGGAGACCGCAGTTTTCCTGCGGCGCCTGATCGCGATGTATCAGTGACGGCGTTCAGCGCCGCTTTCGTCTGGCGGGCGTACCCGTTCAGCAATTGAGGATGGTGTGTGCTTCAGCCGCCGGCCGTGATCTTCTCCTGGTAGACGAGAATTTCTACGCGGCGATTGGTGCGGCGCCCTCGCGCGGTGCTGTTATCGGCGACAGGCTTGTTCTCGCCGTACGAGACCACCTGGAGTTGAGTCGGTTCGACGCCTTCCCTGCCGACGAGGTAGCCGGCAACACTTTCGGCGCGCCGCTGTCCGAGGGCATAGTTATAACTTTCCGCGCCGACGTTGTCGGTATATCCGGCAACGACGAAGACACGTCCCGGCGCTGATGCGCTTTCACCCGAACCCTGGAGATCCTCGATGAATCCAGCAATCTGCCGCTTGGCGTTATCGCTCAAATCCGCGGAGCCAAACTTGAACGTCGGCCCATTGGCAGAGTCGAGCACCAGCTTGCGCTCGAGATGCAGGTTCTGCAGTCCGACCAGCGCGCGATCCGCCTTGGCGTCGGTATTGTCGATCCGTCCGTTTATCGGCTGCAGCTGAGCGTCGACCCAATTTCGAGTCGCGAGGCATCCACTCAAACTTACAAGCAGAGCACCGGCTCCCATCGTTCCGATCACGACACGGCAGGCTCGTCGCATTGGGGAGGTTTGGATCTGTCCAAGTTGGCTGTTTGCAGCGTCCCGGGTGTCGTGGCTTTTCCGCATCGTTTTGACCTTATGTATTGGTTTCAATTCGGACTGAAATCGGCTCGTGAGATAGAGCAAGCGATGTGCCTGAAGTTCGGAAGCAGATTCTGTGCTTGTCGCAATCTTGCAACCATGAAAGTGGAAGATTTTACCGGGATCCGGAACCCATTATCGAAATCCCATCGGAGGTAACTGAACTTAACAACATCATGCTCGAGCTAATACATTCCTAGCCCTCGTAACTAACCGGCTCTTGCACTCATCTGAAACAAGTCTCGATCATCGTTTCCCCGCCGTTCGCGGATAGATGTGCGGATAGATGTGTAAGGTCGAGGCTCGACGAAACCATTAACCGAAAATTTCGGATCGCAAATTGGAGAAAAAACCATGGCAGACGAATCCAAGTGCCCGCATCTGGCCGGCATGCATGCGCACACAAATCGCGACTGGTGGCCCAACCAGATCGACCTCCGCGTTCTTCATCAGCACTCCAACCTGTCCAACCCGATGGGCGAGCAGTTTGACTACGCCAAGGAATTCAACAGCCTCGACCTGAACGCCATCATCAAGGATCTTCACGCTCTGATGACCGACTCGCAGGATTGGTGGCCTGCCGATTTCGGCCACTACGGCGGGTTCTTCATTCGGATGGCGTGGCATGGCGCCGGCACCTATCGCATCGGCGACGGCCGCGGCGGCGCAGGACAGGGTCAGCAGCGCTTTGCTCCGCTCAACAGCTGGCCCGACAATGTGCTTCTCGACAAGGCGCGCCGACTGTTGTGGCCGATCAAACAGAAGTACGGTCGCAAGATCTCGTGGGCGGATCTTTTCATTCTCACCGGCAACGTCGCGCTCGAATCGATGGGCTTCAAGACCTTCGGTTATGGCGGCGGACGCGTCGATACCTGGGAACCCGATCAGGACATCTACTGGGGTCCCGAGGGCAAGTGGCTGGCCGACGAGCGCTATTCCGGCGACCGCGATCTTGAAAATCCCCTCGGCGCCGTTCAGATGGGCCTCATCTACGTGAATCCGGAAGGACCGAACGGCAACCCCGACCCGGTCGCGGCGGCGCGCGACATTCGCGAGACGTTTCGCCGCATGGCGATGAATGACGAAGAGACGGTCGCGCTGATCGCCGGCGGCCATACCTTTGGCAAAACGCACGGCGCGGGCGATGCGGCCCTCGTCGGCCCCGACCCGGAAGCGGCCCCGATCGAGGAGCAGGGCCTCGGATGGAAGAGCAAGTTCGGCTCGGGCAAGGGAGCAGACACGATTGGCAGCGGCCTCGAGGTCATCTGGTCCGGAACGCCAACCAAGTGGAGCAACAACTTCTTTACAAACCTGTTCGAATACGAATGGGAGCTGACGAAGAGCCCGGCAGGGGCGCATCAATGGACGCCCAAGAATGGCGCCGGCGCCGGAACGGTGCCTGACCCGCAGGATCCGTCGAAGCGGCGCTCGCCTTCGATGCTGACCACGGACCTTTCGCTGCGATTCGATCCCGCGTACGAAAAAATCTCGCGCCGCTTCTTGGAGCATCCGGATCAGTTCGCGGATGCGTTCGCGCGCGCATGGTTCAAGCTGACCCATCGCGACATGGGTCCGATCGCGCGCTACCTCGGCCCCCTCGTGCCGAAGGAGCATCTGCCGTGGCAGGATCCAATCCCCGCGATCGATCATCCGCTGGTCGCCGAGCAGGACATTGCCGCTCTGAAGACCAAGATCCTCGCTTCAGGCTTGTCGATCTCCGAGCTCGTCTCGACGGCGTGGGCGTCGGCATCGACGTTCCGCGGCTCCGATAAGCGCGGCGGCGCGAACGGCGCGCGGATCCGCCTCGCCCCACAGAGGTTCTGGGAAGTCAATCAGCCAGCCCAGCTGGAGAAGGTTCTGCAGAAGCTTGAAGCGATCCAGAAGGAGTTTAACGCTTCGCAATCCGGCGGAAAAAAAGTCTCGCTCGCCGATCTGATCGTTCTCGGCGGTGGTGCCGCGATCGAGAAGGCGGCCAAGGCCGCCGGGCACGACACCAAAGTGCCGTTCACGCCCGGGCGCATGGACGCGTCGCAGGAGCAGACCGACATCGAATCCTTCGAGCCACTCGAGCCGAAGGCCGACGGGTTCCGCAATTATCTGCGTGATAAGCAGCGCCTCTCGCCCGAGGAGTTGCTAGTGGATCGCGCGCAATTGCTGACGCTGACCGCGCCCGAGATGACCGTCCTCGTCGGCGGACTGCGCGTCCTCGGCGCGAACCTCGGCAAGTCCGTGCACGGCGTTTTCACCAACAAGCCCGAGACGCTGACCAACGATTTCTTCGTCAACCTGCTCGACATGGGTACGCAGTGGCAACCGTCGGCTCGCGATGAGGGTGCTTATGAGGGATGCGACCGGAAGAGCAACGAGCTCAAGTGGACCGCCACCCGCGTCGATCTGATTTTCGGCTCACATTCGCAGCTTCGCGCGCTCGCAGAAGTCTATGCATGCGCGGACTCGAAAGAGAAATTCGTGAACGACTTCGCTGCGGCATGGACGAAAGTGATGAACGCGGATCGCTTCGACCTCGCCTAATCTCACTGAAACTTTCAGGGGCAAGGATCGCATCGACGATCCTGCCCCTGAATCGAATTCCCGTAGCTTAGCCCGCCTGGTGAGTTTATTGGCGTTGCCAGGATTGGCCGCCGTCTATCGTGGCGTAGGATGTCCCGGTCACGGTCCTTATCACGGCATCCTTGGAATCTGCCGCTCGCACGTGCTCAAGGTCTTCGCTGGTTGGCGATGTCACGCTCTCCCAATAGTGGCCGCCGTCGCGCGTTCGCAGGATCGTTCCATGGCGCCCGACGATCCACGCGACCTTGGCCGAAATTGCGGCGCCTCGCGTGAGATCAACCGTCACGTTGCTCTGCTGAGTGATCACCTTGCCGCTGGCAGTGTGCTTGACGATGCTGCCGTGGGGACCAATGACCCAGCTTGCGTTGTTGTCGGGAGATTGAATCGTGTAGGTGGCGCCGGCGGAGTTTGCGGTTCCCGATACGTCGGCCTGCGCGAGCAGCTCGGCGGATTGTGCGCGCGCCATGCGGGACTTTGCAGTCTCAGAGTGTTGCTCTTGCGGCAGCGCGAAGGCAGCGGCAGACCTGGCCATTGGAGCCGCGGTGGATCCGAAATTATTGGCGCCGCCAGACGGAGGCGCTGGAGGCGGTGCTGGAGCTTCTGGCGCGGGCGGCGCAGCGGGAGCGGCACCGCCTGCAGCGAGGTTCGACGGCGCTTCAGCCTGGGCTGGTGGCTGCATCGGCGCCGCTGCGGGCGCACTCATCGCGAGTTGAGTCCGCTGATTCTGAATGCTGGCCGTCGGGTTGCGGATTACATAGACAACGACCAACGCCGCGACCGCGGCCAGCGCGGGCGCTCCAAACCTGAACAGGCGCACCCAGTTGAAGCCGCGATCCTCCCGCGCTGCGATGACGAGGCCGTCGTCGCTGCGCGCCATCGCCGCGAGCATCATCTGGCATCGCGCGCATTCGGCAAAATGCGCCTCCAGATGGTCGCGCTCGCGCGCGTCGATCGTGCGATCGTAAAACGCCGCGAGGGTCGATGGCTCAGGGCATCGCATCGTCGCTTCGAGTTCGGCCAGGCTCAACCTGGACCTCAGGATCGCATCGAAGGCCTCAGAAGTTCTATCAGG
Source organism: Candidatus Binataceae bacterium (assembly GCA_035508495.1). Classification (NCBI taxonomy): domain Bacteria; phylum Candidatus Binatota; class Binatia (SeqCode); order Binatales (SeqCode); family Binataceae (SeqCode); species Binataceae bacterium (SeqCode). The sequence continues at coordinate 110,506 of DATJMX010000021.1, read as the reverse complement.
TTCGTGCACGTGCGCCCTCTTTCATGGAACGAACAGCGTCGCGTCTCTTGCTCGCTCCATATCATTTAGCCTCCGGGAGCAGCCGCGCGAGGTCGAGCGGCAGGTCGCCCATCGCATAATCATAACACAGGGCGATTTGCTCATGGCTGAGACCGCCCAACTCGCCTAGCGAGCGCTCGACCGCGCGTTTCAGGTCGTCGCGGATGCGCGTGAGTTTACGCGAAACGCTCGATTCATGCTCGCCGGTGAGCCGTCCGATCTCCTTGAGCGACAGGTTGTGGCGATAGTAGTAGGCCAGCCGCATCCGATCGCGCGGATCAATCGCCGCGATGGCCGCGTCGAGCGCCTCGCCAAGCATCTTCACGTACCGCGCGCGATCGGGATCATGGGGATCGCCAGCGGGCGCGGATTGCTCAGGCGCCGCGTCGAGCGGATCGTTACGTGCCGATTCGCGCAGCATGTCGACGTAGCGCTGCGCCAGTACCGCGCGCATCCAGGTCAGGATCGAGCTGCGCCCGTGAAAGTAGTCGAGCAGCGAGCGGCGCCGGCCCTCGCGCACATCGAGGCCGTAGAGCTCAGCCCAGGCCGAATCTGCAAGCTCGCGCCCGCGCGAATCGTCGCCGGCGATCGCCCGTGCGGCGGCGTACAGGCGCGGACGATGGTTTTCGATCAGATATGCCCACGCGGCATCGTTACCCGCGCGGCAGGCGATCGCGAGCATCAACTCATCGGCGCGCAGCGAATCGATAAACGATGAAACGGCGTCGGGCGCGACCGCCGCAGAGCGGATGCCGCGCTCGACGGCGCCGGCGATCGCATCCTGATCGACGTTCCATCGCGATGCGCCGCCGCGCCGGGCGAGCCTCGCTAGTGCGCGAGCGTGCGCGATGCGAAACGCTTTTGCTTCGTCGCTCACGGACGCGCGAACTGAACTAGACGCGTGTGATCGCCCACGTCGAGCTGGCCATGACAGCGGCCTGCTCTCCCGGTGGATGGACGACGGCCTCGAGGAAAGCGAGCTGGCGCGCGCGCCGCAGCACTCGCGCCGAGCCTTCGAGGGGTCCGGCGCGGAGCACGCGCAGGAAGGTAATCTTCATCTCGGCGGTGACGGCGTACTCCTCCGCCTCGAGGATCGAGCCGATCGCGGTCGAGAGCAGTTCGTCGATAAAGATCGCGAGATGACCGCCGTGAATCGTGCCGAAGGGATTCAGCGCGCTCGGCGCCTGCTGCGGCCATTCCCATCGCGAGGCGCCGGCCTCGAAGCTGAGCGGGCGCATCCCCAGCGTCAGGTTCGGCGACTGATAATCTGCAATCCGTCCTTCGCGGATGATGCGGTTCAGTTCGGTCAGGGGCGAGAGCTTACCCGAATCCGCCACGGTCAATACTCCTCGACTGCGGCGGCGCTGATACGCCGCCGCGTAAGCGATGAGAATAGACCGTCAGGCGCGCAGAATCATCCCCGCGGCCATCGAGGCCGAAATTTTCAGTCGAGCTATCCCACCCGCGTCGCTACGAGGGCGGAGGAAGTCGAGGTCTATCCTGCTGTTCCGGAGAGGTAGCTCGCAAGCATCAGCGCTCCGACGGTGATAGCGGAGCCAAGGACCACGAACACAGCCATCTTCGCCATGCTGCCCATATCTGTTCTCCTTGAAGGCCAAGGCCTTCGGGGCATTCAGGCATTATTCAGGCTTATCTGCGGAATCAGTTACGCCAATACTGAGAAGAGGTCAAGAGCGCCCGCAAGCTGATCTTTGCCGATCCGTTTTCAGCGCGGAAACCGAGGCGCCCATGCCTCCAACGGTACTCGCAGTGAATTGGCGAGATAACTTATCGAATGATACTGGCCCGCCAACGCGAGCATCTCGAGCAGTTGTTCTTCGCTCCAGCATTCAGCGAGTTGCGTCCACAAATCGTCGCCGATTGTTGCGGTTTCGTGGAGTTCATCTACCATTCTTATCAACAGGCGATCCGATTCCGACCAGCATTCCGCGTCAGGGCCGCCAAGGACTATGGCCTTCAACTGTGCGTCGTCGAAGCCTGCCGCGCGGCCGAAGACGCGGGCGTGTACGCCCCATTCATATTCGCAGCGGCATCGCGCGCATACGCGATCGATCACGATCTCGCGCTCGCGAATCGCAAGAGAGGACTCGGTGCCGAGAAAATAGTGGCCGAGCGGGTACATCGCGCCTGCGAGCGGCAGATGGCGCGTCAGCGTGCGGAAGAGCGCGATCGGATCCTTGCCCGGCGGCTGCCAGCGCGCGAGTTCGGCGGCCACAGCGGGAGCAAAAGGCGCTTCGAGCGGTGCGATCCTGGGTCGAGTGCGATTTTCTTGAGACATGGCTGAATCTCCATACTACGATTTCAGTAGTACATTGCTATCACTACGAAATTCGTAGTACAAGATGCGTCATGATTCCGAAGCCGGGACATCCAGTGCGCGGCTCGCGAACGGGTCGGCCGATCATGGCGCTGCTCGACCTGCTGGGACGGCGCTGGGCGCTCAGGATTCTGTGGGAATTGCGCCGTGGGCCGCTGACCTTTGCCGAGCTGAAGGAGCGATGCGACGCGATGTCGCCGAGCGTGCTCAATCAGCGCATCAACGAGCTGCGCGAGACGCGCATCGTGGAGCACGAACGCGGCGGCTATCGGCTAACTCCGGAAGGCAAGCGCCTGCTCGCCGCGCTCGCGCCACTGGACGAATGGGCGAAGCGCTGGTCGCGGCGGTGAACAGAATCGAGGCGCGCATCGCAGTGCGCGCGTCTTAACGGCGGGCAGGGACGCCCGCCCCACTGGATGTTTTTTTTCTGAAATAGAGGCAGCAATCGAAGTACGAAAGTCTGCTGGAGAATTCCAAGCCAGCAAATAAAGTTTTCTGAGTTCCGTAAGAAGATACAGTGCGGTGGGCGTCCCTGACCGCTGTTGAGATTCGCGAGTCGCAGGTTCGTGCCACCGATTTCTTTTTTCTCATACTCACACCGCGGCGCGATCTAGGGACCTGTACTGAATCGCTTCGCTTACGTGATGCGCCTGGATTGGGGCGCCGCCGTCGAGATCTGCGATGGTGCGCGCTACTTTCAGGATCCTGGTGTAGGCGCGGGCGCTTAGACCGAGGCGGTTGATTGCCAGCTCGAGCAGGCGCTCGCCTGCGCTTTCTACCTGGCAATGAATGCGGAGGTCGCGCGCGGTCATCTGCGCGTTGCAGAAATACGCGCTGCCGCGGAAGCGCTCGAGCTGGATGCGGCGGGCTTCATCGACGCGCGCGCGGATTGTCTGCGAGGTCTCGCCGGCGGCGCGCTCCGTCAGCTCCTTGTATCTCACCGCCGGCACTTCGATGTGAATGTCGATGCGGTCCAGGAGCGGGCCCGAGATTCGCGAGCGATAGCGCTGGATGTTGAGCGGCGAGCAGGTGCATTCGTGCTGCGGATCGGAGTAGAAGCCGCACGGGCACGGGTTCATCGCTGCGATCAGCATCACGGATGCGGGAAAGGTCAGCGTGCCCATCACGCGCGAGATCGTGATGCGTGCGTCTTCGAGCGGCTGGCGCAGAACTTCGAGCACGTTCTTGCGGAACTCCGGCAGCTCGTCGAGGAACAGCACGCCATGATGCGCGAGGCTGACTTCGCCGGGCCGCGGCACCGGTCCGCCGCCGATCAATCCCGCGTCGGAGATCGTATGATGCGGCGCGCGAAACGGCCGCGTCGCGATAATCGCGCGTCCGTCGAGCAATCCCATCACGCTGTGGACCTTGGTCGATTCGATCGCCTCATCGAAGGTCATCGCGGGCAGGATGGTCGGAATGCGCTTCGCAAGCATCGTCTTGCCCGAGCCCGGCGGACCGATCATGAGGACGTTGTGACCGCCGGCCGCGGCGACTTCGAGCGCGCGCTTGGCCTGCTCCTGGCCGCGCACCTCGCTGAAATCGACATCATAGGCAGCGCCGTTGCCGATGAGATTTGACAGATCAGATCGCGTGGGCGCGACTTCGCGCAGGCCTTCAAAGAATTCAAATGCCTCGCGCAGACTGTCGATCCCGAGGACAGCGATGCCGTTGCCGACGACCGCGGCCTCAGTCGAGTTCTCGCGTGGCAGCACGACGCCCGAGTAATGCCGCGAGCGCGCGAGCAGTGCAGTTGGCAACGCACCGCGGATTCCCTTGATACGACCGTCGAGCGCCAGCTCACCAAGCACGAGAAAAGTGCTCAGCCGTTCGCGATTGCGCAGCGTCGAATTTGCCGCGAGCATCGCAAGCGCGAGCGGCAGATCGAACGACGATCCTTCCTTGCGCAGATCGGCCGGCGCGAGATTGATCGTGACGCGGCGATTCGGCCACTCGAGGCCCGAGTTCTTGATCGCAGCCTTGACGCGATCTAGCGCCTCGCGCACCGCGCCTTCGGCGAGCCCGACCATTCTGATGCCCGGGACTCCGGCGGTAATATCGATTTCAACTTCGACCTGGAACGCGTCGACTCCGATTAACGCGCTCGATAGAACGCTCGCGTGCAAATCTGCCCCCTTTAGACTGCAAAACCGGGTTAAAAGTCTATCCCATTGGCATCGTCACCGCGAAGCGAAAATCACCCTCCAACCGTGAGGCGCTCGCCGCGCGAAACGTACTAGAATCCATTTCCGTAGTTCAAATACGGGACGGAGAGTTGCGTACTCCGCATCTTACAACCTCGGGAGTATAGGATCATGTTCTCAATCAGGCGCCTGTTTTTGATTCTTCCCCTGTTCTGCTTCCTCTATGCGCCGCCGGTTCATGCCTTTTGGGATTCGCCCAGCCTGCCCAAGTGGGGCGACTACGATGAGCATCACGCATGGCACGACGCGGGATGGTGGTGGGACAATCGCGCGGACTGGGCGCGCGCTCATCATCCGGAATGGTGGGGCGATTTCGACGAAACTCATCACTGGCAACCGGCCTGGTGGTGGTGGCAAAACCAGCATCAGGCTTGGATCGATGCGCATCATCCGGAATGGTGGGGCGATGTATATGAGGGCCAGTGGTATCCCGCGGTGTCGTGGTACGACTACTCGCCATCGTGGGTGCAACTGCATCACCCGGAATGGTGGGGCGATGTGTACCAGGGCTCGTGGTATCCCGCCGGATGGTGGTGGACGCTGCAGCATGACTGGGTTCTATCGCATCATCCAGAGTGGTGGGGCTCTGCTTATAACGGAATATGGTATCCGGCGCCGTGGTGGTGCCGATTCCATCCCGATCAATGCCAGGCGCATCCCGACTGGTGGGTAGCTGAGTACCAGGGCATGTGGTACCCGGCCGGATGGTGGTGGCAGTTCCATCCCGACCAGTGCCACCTCGATCATCCGGACTGGTGGGGCGACTTCGACAATAATCACTATTGGCGGCCGGCTGAGTGGTGGTGGGCGAACGATCCCAACTGGGCGCGCCAATATCATCCGGATTGGCAGGGCGCTTTCGACGATCATCACGTGTGGCATACCGACTCGTGGTGGATGGATAAGAATCCGACCTGGGCGCAGCAGCATTATCCACAATGGCAAGGCGCCTTCGATTCGAATCACAAATGGCGCGATGTTCACTACTGGGCGGTCAAGGATCCACAGTATGTCCAGCAGAAGCATCCGGAGTGGGTAAAGGGTCTGCGCACTACCCTGCCACAAACCTTCGGACGCCAGGATCAGACGCTGCAGCGTCAGCAGGCAGCGCGCATGAATTTGTTCGATCAGCAGCAGCACGAGTACGAACAGAATCAGCGCAAGTACGGTGCGTCCGCAGGCGCGGCCAACGCCCGCAACGAACAGGCGATGAACGAGCAGCGCAACCAGCAGATGCAGACGCAGCAGCGCGAGCAGTCACAGGAGATGCAGCGTCAGGCGCAACAGGCCGAGCGCAACCAGCAGATGCAGGCCGAACATCAACAGCAGGCGGCTCAGCAGCAGCGCGAACGTCAGCAGCAGGCGATGGTCGAGCAGCAGCGGCGGCAACCCAACTGGAATGCGCAGCGCGCCGAGCTACAACGCCAGAACCAGGCCCAGTCGGCAGCCCTCGAGCGGATGCATACCACGCAACTGCGCGCCTATAACTTCCCCACGGCGCATAGCGCGCCGCCGATGCGCGCCGCGGCCCCGCAGATGCATGGCGGCGGCGGAGCGCCACCCCACGGCGGCGGTGGCGGCAACGAGAAACATCGCTAATCAAAAAAGCGGAGCGGGATGATTCCGCTCCGCTTTTCTTTTCGAGCTGGAAATCCCTCGAGATCGGGACCGCATAGCGGCGCCGGCTGAGGGTATTTTGAGATTATCGCGATGACTAATCACAGCGCGGCGAAGCTGCGATTGGTCAGCGGCCACGGCGGTGCGGATTCGATTGCGGCGAAAACTTGCTCTGGCTCTTCAACGATCGAGTACATCCTGCCGTGACGCTCGTCCATGAAGCGGCGATCGATGCAGCTTCTCAGTAACTCTTCGCATTTGTCGTAGAAGCCGCCCGTGTTCACCATCACGATCGGGCCGCCGTAAAGTCCGAGCCGCTTCCACGCCATCGCCTCGAACAGCTCTTCGAGCGTGCCGCATCCGCCCGGCAGCGCGACCACCGCATCGACCTCGCTTATCATCAGGCGTTTGCGTTCGTGCATGTCCTCGACGAGGAGCAGTTCGCTGAGCCCGTGATGGCCCCACTCGACGTCGTACATGAAGCGCGGCAGCACGCCGATCACGCGCCCACCCTCCGCCAGCGCCGCGTCAGCCAGATGCCCCATCGAGCCATTGCTGCCACCGCCATAAACACAGGTAACCTGACGACGCGCCAGCTCGCGGCCTAAGCGCCGCGCGGCCTCATGATAAATCGGGTCACATTGCCGACTGGACGCGCAATATACGCAGACTCGCTTGATTGCCATGAGGCAGGATCGTAACCGGTCCGCCGCTCAGGTCAACTGAGCATGCGCGCAGAATGTCGATAAGGAAGAGGCAACCCGGCGCGATGCTGGAGACGGGAGGAATCGTCGCAGCGCGCGCCGGGTTGCAGAAGGCGCCGGGCTATCGCCGAGCGCGGTTGACGACCGTTACTTCATCGAATTCTGCTGAGCGCCGATCGTGATTACGTTCTTCACGCTGCGGACGCCCTTGGTCTGCTGGGCGAGTTCTTCGGCGCGCTGCGACATCTCTGCCGACGGCGCGCTGCCGCTCAGCGTGACAACCCCGGCAACGGTATCGACGTGGATATCAGCGCCGCTGATGTCCTTGTCCTCGTGAAGGGCCGTCTTCACCTTCGCGGTGATGGCGGTATCCTTCACGGCCCGCTTCGTGCCGTGATAGGCCTCCGATACGGCATTCTCCGAAGAATGACCCGCTGCGTTCATGTCGGCGCTCGCCGACGGCGGGTTGGGATTATCACTCTGCGCGAAGGCCAGCGGCGCCGCCGCGAGCGCAAAGGCAAACATCGGGACTACTAAACCAGCTTTGCGAAAGTTCATTTTGTGTACCTCCTTAGGGATAGCTAGTACACTGAGTATTTAAATACCTCGACCGAAAAACCGAAACTGGACTAAACCAGGCAAAGGAAGTCAGTCCAAACCCTGTGACTTGAACCAATGCTGGATCGCTTCGCGGCGTTCTCCCGAGCGCTCCTGGATCTTGCCGACCAGAATGTCGAGATTGCCCGAGGCCTGGGTGAGATCGTCGTCGGTAATCTGGCCCCACTTCTTCTTGATCTCGCCGCCGAGCTGCTTCAGTTTTCCCTTAAGCTGATCACTGTTCATTTGTGTCTCCTCTAAAAGGCGAGCGGCTCTCGCGCCCTCGCTCTGGGGAGAGAGTGAGCAATGGCGGGGCCATCGCATTAACCGCGTGTTTCTAAAGGATTTTCCGTCAGCTTGCGGGAATTTTTTACAAGCTTCAGGAGATCGGCGCGCCGATGAAGACGCGAATCGGCGTTATTTTCGCCGTGAACCCGACGAGGCTGCGCGCGCGGGCCGCGCCCGGCGTTTTGACGCATGAGCCGTTTCGCGCTCCTCGCCCGCTTCGTCCTGCTGACCAGCCATCGCGACGCCGCGCTTTTCGAGCGACGCCTTGAGCGCATCGTAAAGGTCGATAACCTTAGCTTTGCGCGGTTCGGGCGCCGCGGTCGCGACTTCGTGTCCCTCGGCCTTTTCCTGCGCCGCGGCGACTACTCGTTCGCGATAGTTATCGTGAAACTTGGTCGGATCAAATTGGTCCTGCTCGAGATCCTTGATCAATCGCTTGGCGAGATTCAGTTCCTGGGCCCCGATCTTGGTATCCTTGCCGCGATCGACGTCCGATGCCGATACCACTTCATCGCTGTAGTACATGGTATGCAGCATCAGGCCCTGCTCATAGGGACGGACAATTACCGAGTATTCCTTGTTGCGCATCGTATAGCGCGCGAGCGCGACGACTTGCATCTCGTCCATCGCGGCAGTGAGTAATCGATACGCACGCGCCGACTGGGGTTCGCATCCAAGATGGTAGGAATTTTCGAAATAGATAGGATCGACCTGCGCCAGCGGCACAAACTCGCTGATATCGATCATGTGATCGTCTTTCGCTTCGAGCGCCTTTAGCTCTTCGTCGGTAAAAGTGACGAATGTGTTCTTCTCTATTTCGTATCCTCGCACCAGCTCGCTGCGATCGACTATCGCGTCGTCCACCGGGCAGTAGATTTTCTGCTGGATCCGGCTTTGATCTTTGCCATGGAGCAGTTTGAAGCTGACTGACTTTGAACGGGTGGCGGTGAACAGCTTGACCGGGATGGAGACCAACCCGAATGAGATAGAGCCAGTAGCGATCGGTCGTGCTGCCATAGAGTTAACTCTCCTCGCTGCGCCTACCCGGATGCGGTCTCCTAGTTTATGGGGCACACGCAAATCGCCGCAAGTAGATGCGCCCGTTCTGCTATTTCAGGCGAAATACTACATATTGTGTAAGTGAGGGTTCGTCCCACTATTAAGGGGCCTGTGATTTTAAGTCTGCACGGGCTTTGGGAATCAGGAATCTGCCGCGTGCTGTTCGCGCAGCTCGCGTTGCGCCTGTTCCCAATCGGCTTGCTCGCTTCCATGATCGCCACCGCGTGCGATGAAAATCTCATAGGCCCGCTGGCGGATTTGTTCCTCGGTCGGTTCGAATGCCAAGATTGGCAACGCCACGTGGCCATTGCGTGACGCAGACCGGGGCGGCGGATCGAGCTGGAAAGTCCAGAACATAGGGTTTCCGTTTAGCCAGTTTAGTCGACTGCCGCGTCGCCATCCAGCCTTTACGAACGGCCGATCGATAGTGCTAGTTTGGAAACAGGGCGAAGAGAATGCCGTCGACATGCTTGAATCTCCAACTACCCCGGTAACATCGATCAGGAAAGATCTTGCGCGCTGACACCCGGATGAACGGCGACGACACACGGTTCGATCGCAGCCATGCGGCGCTGGTGATTGTCGATCTGCAGCCGGACTTCATGCCTGGCGGAAATCTGCCGGTGCGCGACGGCGATCAGATTGTCGAGCCGATTCGCAAGTTGATGGATTCCGGGATCTTCGAGGTAATCGTCGCGACGCAGGACTGGCATCCGCCGAATCACGTATCGTTTGCGGTCAATCATCCCGGGCGCAAACCAATGGATCGCATCGAGCTCTACGGACACGAACAAGTGCTGTGGCCGACACATTGCGTGCAGGGGACGCCGGGCGCCGCTCTTGATCCTCGCGTCGATTGGAATCGCGTGTCGGCAATCATCCGCAAGGCGACGGATTCGAGCACGGATTCATACAGCGGGCTACGCAACAACTGGAACCCCGCGGGCCAACGTCCTCCGACGGGATTGGCCGGCTATCTGAAGAATCGTGGTGTTGACTCGTTGTTTATCTGCGGCCTGGCGCGCGACTATTGCGTGAAATGGACGGCCGAAGATGCGCTCGATGACGGATTTCACGTCTGGGTGCTGTGGGATCTGTGCCGCGCGATCGATCCATCGTCGGACCGTGACGTCCACCACGATCTTGCGCACCGTGGCGCCCGGATCATCAACGTCGCTGAACTTCATGGCTCGAAAGCTGCCCAACTTCGATCGCCGTGATCCGGATGAACGAACCTAGAAGCCAGGCCGCCGTCGACAACCCAACATAACACCTCTATACAATCACGCCGTCATACTCGCGCAATATCCCCGACGTACGGTTCAGCGCTTGCCGCAGGTCGGGCGGCGCTCCTGCGCCAGACGGCCTGCTGACACGAAGAGGGAGAAGGCGCCAAGTGGCTGTCGCGATAGATACCTCCATTGACAGAAAGATTGGCAAGAGTCCGAGCCGCGCCGGCGTGGCGATATTCATCGTCCTGCTGCTACTGGGCATGGCCTACGCCGGCTCGCACCTGATCAGGGATCTTGAAGTCGAACCGACCACCTCGATACGTCCCTTTATCTATCTTGGTCTCGCTCTGCTCGTCGCCTTGGGGTTCGAGTTCGTAAACGGCTTTCACGATACGGCTAACGCGGTCGCGACGGTCATCTATACCAACTCGCTCGAACCGCAGGTGGCGGTAGCGTGGTCGGGATTCTGCAATTTCCTCGGAGTACTGGTTTCCTCAGGCGCCGTCGCTTACAGCATCGTCGCGCTGCTGCCGGTCGAATTGATCCTGCAAGTGGGAAGCGCCGCGGGTTTCGCGATGGTGTTTTCGTTGCTCGTGGCGGCGATACTCTGGAACCTCGGCACGTGGTACTTCGGCCTGCCCGCCTCGAGTTCACACACCCTGATCGGATCGATAATCGGCGTCGGTATCGCCAACCAGCTCACGGCCGCCAAATCGCAAACCAGCGGCGTCGATTGGGGCCAGGCGCTCAACATCGGCAAATCGCTTCTGCTTTCACCGCTGGTGGGATTCGCGGTGGCCGCGCTCATTCTTATTATCGCCAAGGCGATTATCACCGATAAGCGTCTGTACACGGCGCCGAGCGGCACCGATGCGCCACCGTTCTGGATTCGATGCCTGCTCATCCTGACTTGCACCGGCGTCAGCTTCGCGCACGGCTCCAACGACGGTCAGAAGGGCATGGGCCTCATCATGCTCATCCTGATCGGAATCGTGCCGACCGCATACGCGGTCAACCGCGCGGTGCCGGCGAGCGATACGCCGGATTTCATTGCCGTCTCGCACCAGGTTGACAACCTGCTCGACCGCTATGTCGAGAAGACGGCGACGACCGCCGATCCGCGTGACGATATCGCGGACTACCTGCGCACGCGGCAATACACGCCGAGCGTCACGCTGGCGCTTCGTCAGATCGTCAATGACATCGCCAACGAGTTGAACGAGTTCGAAGCATTGTCGAAGGTTCCGCCCGAGCGCGTGCGAAACTTCCGCAACGATATGTACCTCGTCAGCGAAGCGCTGCGCGCCATGCAGAAATCAAACCCGGTCAAGTTCAGCGACGCGGACTGGGTGATTCTCAACAATTACAAGAAGCACCTCGATGTGGCGACGAAGTTCATTCCGGGCTGGGTCAAGGTCGCCGTCGCCCTGGCGCTCGGCATGGGCACGATGGTCGGATGGCAACGAATCGTCATCACGGTCGGCGAGAAAATCGGCAAGGATCATCTCACGTACGCACAAGGTGCAGCCGCTGAGTTGACCGCCGCAGCGACCATCGCCGCCGCCGATCATTTCGGTTTGCCCGTGAGCACAACCCACGTGCTGTCATCGGGTATCGCCGGAACGATGACCGCGAATCGCTCCGGCCTGCAGATGGAGACGGTGCGCAACATCGCGCTGGCGTGGGTGCTCACGCTGCCAGCCTCGGTGATGCTCGCGGCATTGCTGTTCTGGATTTTCCGCTCGATTTTCTAATCGAGATCGCCTTCCAGTGGTTCGCACGCGCACGCTCTGACAAACTAATCAAGTTTGTCGGAGCGTGCGCGCGTGGCGAGCTGTTCGATCACGGCGCTTTGCAAATGACTGAAGGAGCGCGGCCGGTTTGTCTCACGCGATTCTCGACTTTATCTACGGCAGCCCGACCTGGTTGTGGGGCAGTATCCTGATGATGCTGCTGGTGGGTTCGGCGTGCTCGGGACTCTACATCTTTCACCGCTCGGTTCACCTCGAGTTGCGGAAGGCCCACAACGAGTTGGCGGGCTTCACTGTCGCGGTTATCAGCGTTGTGTATGCCGTCTTGCTCGCGTTCATCGCGATCGCGACCTGGCAGTCCTACATTGAGGCACAGGACCTGGTGCAGCGCGAAGCAGACTACGTCGACAGCATCTATCGCGATACCATTGGCCTGCCACCCGAGGTCGGCCGTGAGATTCGCGCCGACTTGCAGCAATACGTCGACGTGGTCGCCAATGTCGAGTGGCCGGTGCAGAAGGATGGCAAACCCTCGGAGGCCGGCGCCGAGTCGTTGCGCAAACTGCACGCCGCACTCGTTACGATGCAGCCCGCCAATCTCGGCCAATCCGTTATCCAGGCGGAGGTACTCAAGACGCTCAACGATCTGTATCGCGCCAGAGCGAGCCGCCTGTCGGCGGTCGAAGGCCATGTGCCTTACGTCATCTGGTGGATCATTTTCCTCGGTGGCGCACTGACGACGTCGTACACCTACCTGTTCGGCTTTCACAACTTCAGGATGCACCTCGTGATGACTTCGGCAGTAGTGATGGCGCTGGGACTGGTCGTGGTGCTGATCATCGCGCTGGACTGGCCGTTCCGCGGCGAAGTCAGCGTCCCGCCAAAAGCTTTCCTCGAGGTTCAGCGCTCCTGGGTGGATCTGCCGATACAGAAATGACTCGCCGTCAGGCGTGCATGTAGAGTCCGCCGCTGACGGTCAGCGCCTCGCCGGTGATGAACGACGCATCGTCGGAAGCAAGGAAGGCGATCGCCGCTGCGATGTCCGCGGGCTTGCCAAGCCGCCGCATCGGCGTGTGATCTGCCTGGCGGGCGACCGTCTCGCTCATGTTTTTCTCGACCCACTTCGTCAGTACGATTCCGGGCGCCACGGCGTTACAGCGGATTCCGTCGGGTCCGACTTCGGCCGCCACACTGCGAGTCAGCGCGAGCAATCCTGCCTTGGCCGCGGCGTATGGCGCGTCGGAACCGCCCAGCACCGCCCACGCCGCGACCGATGAGACGTTGACGATCGCGCCCGCATGCTGCCGCCGCATCGCCGGCAGCACAGCGCGAATAAGATAGAACGCTCCGGTCAGGTCGACATCGAGAATCCGGCTCCAGTCCTCGACATTGATCTTTTCGACATCGCCCAGCACGTTAATCCCGGCGTTGTTGACGAGGATATCGATGCGGCCGCGCCTGCTCACGATGTCGGCGACGGTTCGATCCACTTCCTCGCGTCGCGACACGTCGAGCGGATAGCCATCGACGCGTCCCGGAAAGCGCACCGCAAGCTCTTCGACGGTTTCGCGCGTGCGCCGCTCATGACTGTCAGTCACAACGACGATCGCGCCCTCTTCGGCGAGCCTCGTGGCAGTTGCCTTGCCGATTCCGCCGCCTGCGGCGGCAGTCACGATCGCGACACGGTCTTGCAGTCCATTCATGATTCGCACGCTCCTCGTCTTCGGCTGGTATAGGCCGGGTGCGACGAGAAGCCAAGCGCGGGAGAATGGCGGCTAAGCGGTCAGCTTATGGCGCGAGAGCGGCAGCTCGCGCACGCGCGTGCCGGTCGCGGCGAAGATCGCGTTGCAGAACGCAGGCACGAACGGAGGCACCCCCGGCTCGCCGACGCCCGCCGGTGGCGCATCGCTTTCGACGAAATACACGTTGGTGCGATAGGGCGCATCGGGCATCCGCGCCACCTTGTAGTTGTAGAAGTTGGCCTGGTCGATACGGCCGTTGGTCGCCGTGATCTCGCCGAACTTCGCGATACTGGTTCCAAAGACCGCGGCGCCCTCGAACTGCGCCTGCGCCGTGATCGGATTGGCCACCAGTCCCGCATCGACGACGGTGTCGACGCGCGGAATCCTGATCTTGCCGTCGCTCGAAACTTCGACTTCAACCACCGTGGCGACGTAGGTCAGGAAGCTGCGATGCACCGCGAAGCCGCGCGCGTGGCCCTTCTCTGGCCGATGCTTCGCCCATCCGGATTTCTCCGCGACCATCTCGATCACGCGGCGGAGCCTGCCCGTGTCGATGGGATACTGCTCGTAGCTGGCACCGTAGTTGGCGTAATCGGTGTCGCGCAGATCGAGGATTCGCGGCTTTCCGATCAGATCCAGTTGATACTCGACCGGATCGCGGCGCGCTTCGTGCGCGAGTTCATCGGCAAAAGTTTGCACTGCGAATGCATGGTAGATATTGGCGACCGAGCGCAGCCATCCGATTCGCACGTGGGCCGCGGCGGGTCCGTTCTCGACACGCAGATTCGGAATGTGAAACGGGATGTCGGTCCATCCCTGCGCCAGGTCGAAAGCTTCGCCGTATTCGGCTCCCGTCTCGAAAGTCGATGCGATCGGCGGAAACACCGAGCGCTGCAGCCACGCCTCGGGCATCCCGTCGCGGCCGAGCGCGGCCTTCAAGTGCATCGCGGCGACGGTGTGGTAGTAGTCGAACTTCGTATCGTCCTCGCGCGACCACATCACCTTGACCGGCCGCCCGACTTTCTTCGACAGGATCGCCGCTTCGGCGACGTAGTCGGGTTTCGATTTGCGCCCGAAGCCGCCGCCGAGCAGCGTAACGTGGCAGGTTACGGCGCTGGCCGGGATTCCCAGCTCGCTCGCGATGATCTTCTGCACTGCCTGCGGATTCTGCGTCGGCGCGAATACTTCGACCTTGCGGTCGCGATAGCTGGCAACGGCGTTGAGCGGCTCCATCGCGGCGTGCGCGAGATGCGGCACGTAGTAGTCCGCCTCGAACACCCTGGCGCCGTTGGCGAACGCCGCATCGACGTCGCCATGAGCACGCGCGACCCTGCCCGGCTTGCGCGCCGTGGCCTGGATTTCTTCTTTGAAAGACGCCGAATTGTACGAGGCGTTCGCGCCGTCGTCCCATTCGATCTTGAGCTTCTTGCGCCCCTGGAACGCGGACCATGTATTGTCGGCGATCACGGCGACGCCGCCGAGCGGCTGAAATTCATACGGCATCTCGAACGGCGCGATCGGGATCGTGCGATGCACTCCCGTGACTGCCAGCGCCTCTTTGTCATCGTACGACTTGATGCGCCCGCCGAGCACAGGTGGATGCTCGATCGACGCGTAAACCATCCCATCCATGCGCGCGTCGATGCCAAACGCGGCCTTGCCCGTGCATAGCTCGACGAGGTCGTAGCTCGGCACCCCGGTGCCGATGTAGCGGCGCTTGGTCGGCGGCTTGAAGATGAGTTCCTGTTCACCGGGCACCGGCAGTTTCGCCGCTGCCGACGCGAGGTCGCCATATGCGAGCCGGCGCCCGCTCGGCTGATGCACCACGGCGTGAAGCTCGGTTCCGCATTCGGCGATCGGCACGTCCCATTGCAGGGCCGCCGCACGCATCATCATGAGCCGCGCAGTCGCGCCGCATCGCCGCATCGTGTCGAAGAAGCTGCGAATCGAATGCGAGCCGTCGGTGTTCTGATCGCCGTAGCGCTCGTCGGCATCGGCCTGCTTGATCCTGACGAGCTTCCATTCGGCGTCGAGCTCGTCGGCCAGCACGAGCGGCAACGACGTGCGGATTCCGGTGCCCATCTCGGAGCGATGCGCGACGATATAAACCGTGCCGTCGGTATCGATACTGACGAAGAGGTTGGGCTCGAAGGGCGGCGCGCTCGCGGCAGGGAGGACATTTGCCGCCAGCACTGATTCGGGAGCAATCCGCACGGCAAGCACGAGCGCGCCGGCCGATGCGATGCCCTTGAGAAAGCCGCGGCGGCTCAGATTCTGCACCGCGTTCATCGCCGATCCTTGGCCGCCGCTTTGATCGCGGCGCGGATCCGCTGGTAAGTGCCGCAACGGCAGATGTTGCCCTGCATCACGCGCTCGATTTCCTCATCCGCGAGCGCATTGTTGGCGTTGAACAGCACGGCGGCCTGCATAATCTGGCCCGATTGGCAGTAACCGCACTGCGGAACGTTTTGTTCGATCCAGGCCTGCTGAACGGGATGCAACCCGTCCGCGCCGAGGCCTTCGATCGTCGTGACCTCGCGCCCGGCCGCCATGCTGACTGGCGTGACGCAGGAGCGAATCGCTTCACCATTCAGATGCACGGTGCAGGCGCCGCACATCGCAACGCCGCAGCCGAATTTCGTGCCGGTAAGTCCAAGGATGTCGCGGATATACCAGAGCAGCGGCATTGCCGGATCGCCTTCGAATTTGCGATCCACGCCGTTCACCTTGAGCTGAATCATTTGAGCCTCGACAGGAGCGACGATCCAACCCTCGCCGGGTTTCACAAATCAGTTGCTGCCGCCCACCATCCAATGATTACACTCGCGAACCGCCATTGATCGGTCAAGTAAGTTTAGATATATATCTAATTAGATAAGACGCAGAGCGATGGTCCCTTCGGCACAAACACCTGGCAGCCTCACGCTCGAGTTCTTCAAGGCGCTGGCCGACGAGAGCCGCCTCAGGATCGTCGCGATGCTGGCGGAACGCGAGCACAGCGTGCAGGAGATCGCGCGGCGGCTGAACCTGCGCGAGCCGACGATCTCGCATCATCTTGCCATCCTGCGCGAGCTCGAACTCGTCGCGGTGCGCGCCGAAGGAACCGTCAGATGGTACAGGCTCAACGACGGCGTGTTGCGCAAATTCAAGAGCGAAGTGTTTTCGCCGGAGAATCTCGCACGAATCGCGAGCACTGATACGGCCGACAGTTGGGAAGCGAAAGTGCTCGCCAATTTCCTCGACGGTGAGCGTCTCATCAAGATTCCTGACACTCGCCGCAAAAGGTGGGCGGTACTGCGCTGGATGGGCGCGAAGTTCCAGGCAGATGTCTCGTACAGCGAGGCGCAGGTGAACGCGATTATCAAGCGTCATCACGAAGATGCAGCCTTTATCCGCCGCGAGATGATCGGCGAGAAAATTTTCGCGCGCGAAAACGGCATCTACCGCCTGCGTCCGCAATCGGAGTGGAGCGAGGCGCCGCGATGACCCTCGATCGCGCCGCTATCACCGAATACACGGATTTTGCCTGTCATCTGGTCGAGATCGCCGGACGCGCGATTCTGCCGCACTTTCGCCAGGCGATCGACGTCGAGAACAAAAAGCAGGACGGCTACGACCCCGTGACCATTGCCGATCGCGCCGCCGAGCAGGCGATGCGCGATGAGATCGCGCGGGTCTATCCGGGCCACGGCGTGCTCGGCGAGGAGCATGGCGCACTCGCGAGCCGCGACGGGATGACGTGGGTGATCGATCCGATCGATGGCACGCGCGCCTTCGTGATCGGGCTCCTGCACTGGGGCGTGCTGCTCGCGCTCAACGACGGCACGCGGCCGGTCATCGGCGTGATGCATCAGCCATACGTCGGCGAAACGTTCGTGGGTTCGCCACTCGGCGCGGAGCTCAGACGCGCGGGCATCGCGCGGCCGCTCCATACACGCAAATGCGTGGAGCTGAAGGACGCCATCGTCTGCGCCACCGATCCCGCGATGTTTACCGCGCCCGGTGAGCGGGAAGCGTTTAACGCCGTCACCTCGAAAGCGCGCGCCCGGCGCTTCGGCACCGATTGCTACGCCTTCAGCCTGCTCGCCGCGGGATTCGCCGACCTCGTAATCGAAGCGGGCCTCAAGCCCTACGACATCCAGCCGCTGATCCCGATCATCGAAGCCGCCGGCGGCATCGTCACGAACTGGTCCGGCGGTACGGCCTACGACGGCGGCCAGGTGATAGCGGCGGGCGACCGCGATGCGCACGCCGCAGCGCTGTCTTTGCTAAGGTCCGCGTCGCGCTGACAAGCCAGTTAACGCATCACCAACGTCCCAATCTGAATTCGTTGGCCGCCATCGATTCTGTCATCCTTAGCGGCTTCCGCGAAGGATCTCGGAGGCCCCGAAGGGGCCGGTACCGGTAAGCGCGCGAAGCGCTTTCCTTCGTTAGATCCGGAATAGAGGCGCGCCAGGCGTCGGTCTTGACGGCGGCAGGGACGCCCGCCCCACTACATTTTTCTCAGAAGATTGAATTTTGCAGGAAGCGAAAAACAACACGGACGGCGGGGTATGGCCGCCGTCCGTGTTCAGCTTCAATTTATCGTGCGGGATGCCCGCGCTATCCGTTACGGATTGACGTTCGATTCACCGCCGACCTTCGGCTTCTTGGACGAGTCGAACTTCAGCGCCAGCGCGGCGACACCGGCTGCGATGTTCAGTCCGTTCTGGCCTTCGATGCTGATCGGCTGAAGCGCGATCGAGTTCTTGAATCCGCCGATCAGGACGTTCGCGCCCGCACCGACTCCCAACGCGGCGCTGGCCGTCGCGCCAGCATAGTGGCCGGCGAGTGCGCCCTGGCCGAGATTATTCGTGGGAGCGAGGACCGCCCAGACGATAACGCCCGAGGAGAGATAGCCGATATCGGCGCCGAACTTGGTGATACTGCCGTCATAGTACTCGGTGTATCCCGGCTGAAGGGCATACGCGCACTTCACCTGACGCGACGAGCCGAAGATAAAGCCCCATCCCGAGGCAACATGGCAGGTCAGATAGCCGGCGCGCACGGTCATCTTGTTGCCGCTCCCGCCCGACGACGAGCCGCCGCTCGCCTGCGCAAAAGCGCCCGTGGCCGTTGCCATCGCAAGTCCGATCACCGCACCACATATCGCCATTTTGCTTCGCGTCAAGTTCATGCAGAAATACCCTCCTCAGCAAGTCTCCGTTGGTTAGCGCCGTTGGTATCACATCGCCCATGTACGGGCAAATAGCGATATTAGGCTCGTTTCGCGTCATCTTACGCGCATCCGTCGAGTAGTAATAGTATCCCGGTCGGCGAGTTTTGCGCGGCTTGCGTCGCCGCGGCGGTTTCAATATGCAACCGGTTATCGGTGGATCGAAATCGGACCGGGTCCCCTAAAAGAGCATCGAAGGAGAGAGCATCAGTGGCTGAAGAAATTAAGTTCAACGATATCGAGCGCCTGAAGTCCAAGATCAGCGACCAGTTCGGCCCGTGGAGCGAAGAGGTCGAGATCAGCCAGGACATGATCAACCGCTTCGCCGACGTTACCGGCGACCATCAGTGGATTCATATCGACGTCGAGCGGGCCAAACGCGAGAGCCCCTTTGGCGGACCGGTGGCGCACGGATTCCTGACGCTGTCGCTGCTGCCGCGCCTCGCGACCAGTCCCGGATTCCAGGTCACGGGCGCCAAGGCCTTCATCAACTACGGTGCCAACAAGTTGCGCTTCGTCGCTCCGGTGCTCGCAGGATCGAAGGTGCACGCGCATTCGCGCCTGCGCGCCGTCGATGCGAAAGGCACCGGCGTCCAGGTGACGACCGAGACGACGGTGCACGTCGTGGGCAACGACAAGCCCGCCCTCATCTACGAGGGGCTGCTTCTTTATGTAGGCTGAGCAGGCCCGCGCCCATGCGTGAGAGCATCAGGCGCGGCCGAGCTGCCGAAGCGCCGCCAGGTTGTCCACGATGCCGCGTTGGTGAACCACTTTGCCGTCGCGAAGGCGCAGGAATATCGCCTCGTCGAACTCGACGCGCTTGCCCGACGGCGGTAATGGTCCCCATTGTCCAGTCTGAAAGCCGCTGATCGTGATGCGGAGGACGACCATGTCGCCCTCCGCGATCATCTCGCGAAGCTCCTCGTGATAGTCGGTGAACGTGGTGTATGCGCGCTCGACCATCCCGCGGATTCCCTCGAGCCCATGGTGTATTGCATATGGCGAGTAGTCGGCGACGTAGTCCTCGGCGTAGAACTCGGGGATTTTGTCGTAAGCGCGCCCATTCCAGAGTTGCTCGGTGATTTGACGCACCAGCTCTTTGTTCTTCTCGATGTCCATGCCGGCCTCCCTCGGTTGTGCGGCAACGCTAGACAACTCGCGCATAAGATGTCAGTTAATCGGTATCGTTAGTGCTTTTTGCATCCGTTCTTAACACGTTTCGTGGAGATAGCGATGCCGGCGATAACCATCCGTTTACAGAAGACGTCCGCCGCCGTCGCATCCGTCGCGATGCTTATGATGCTCATCGCCGGATGCTCAACAACGCCGTCCCCTATGCCTCAGCCGGCAGCGGTCGCGTCACAACCGGAGAAGCCCTGGTGCGCGTCGTCGTGTCCCGAAGGTTATCGATGCTCCGCCGTTAAAGTCGCGGGCATGCTGACAGGGCTCTGCGTTCAAGGACCGACGCAATGCACGAGCGACGCCGACTGCCTCAAGGTGTCGTCGATTCCCGGAACAAAGCCAATCCGCTACGTCTGCGACAAGCGCTCGGGCGGTTACCCCGACAAGACCGGCGGCGCGACAAGTTCAGATCGCGGCACCTGCATGCCCGATCAATCGACGGCGCTCGGCGTGCAGTGATTGCTTTCTTCGATGACTTTCGGGATGACGAGAAAGCGGCCCGTTCGCCGTTAACATCTTGTTGGCCTTCTATCGCTCCCAGAGCCGTCGCGCTCTCCCTTTACACTTCTTCGCTTTCGTGCGAATTTCGCGCACCGCGTCAATCTACGAACGGCGACGGCTCATTGATGTTTCGTCTTACGGCAAATGCCTGGCTTGAGTATCTCCAGCAACTTTCCAGTCTGCTTCGCGACCCGGTTTACTACGGCGTCGGTGTGCCGCACGGCCATGGGGAGCAGGTCCTGCTGATTCCGGGCTTCACCGCCGGCGACTGGACGCTCGGCACGATGGCGCGATGGCTCCGGCGAATTGGTTACCGCGCCCACCTTTCGGGCATCGACCTCAACGTCGGATGCCCCAAGCGCAAGGCCGAGCTGGTCGGATGGCGCGTCGCAAAGATCGCCCACGACAGCCATTCGCGGGTCGCGATTATCGGCCACAGCCTCGGCGGCGTGCTGGGCCGCGCGATCGCGTCGATCGATCCCGAGTACGTGAGCCGCGTGGTCGCGCTCGGCTCGCCGATTCGTTACGGATGGGACAGCGTGCGTGATGAAGTGCGCCCCACTCTAAATGCCGTGCAGGCGTTCTGGCAGACGATCCAGTCAGCGCCCGAGGAATGCGGCACGTTCGAATGCTCCTGCGGTATCGCGCGGCGCGTATTCGCGAAGATGCCGGGTGCGGTGCGCTTCGACTCGATCTACACGCGCACCGATGAGATCGTCTCGTGGCAGGCTTGTCTGGCTGACGACGGCCCGAATCACGAAGTGAGCGGACTCCATTCGAGCCTGATCGCGAATCCCGCGGTATATCGCCTGCTCGGCGCGATTCTGGCCGAGGCCAAGTCGAACCACGCCGCGGCTTGACGCGCGCACCGTTCCGCGCCATTCCACATCTGAGAGGTTTCACAATGGCAATTCGCGATTTTGCACCAACCCGCGACGGCCTGAAGCTGCGCTACGAGATTCGCGGCTCCGGCGAACCCGTCGCGCTCATCATGGGCTTCAGCGGCTCCGGCCGTTCCTGGGGCGAGGACTTTCTGGCCGCGATGGAAAAGCGGTTCAAGATTTTCATGATCGATAATCGCGGCACCGGCGAGAGCGACAAGCCCGACGTCGAGTGGACACTCGGCGACATGGCGGCCGACATCGCCGCGGTGCTCGATCACGCCAAGACGCCGCGCGCGCATATCTACGGCATCTCGATGGGTGGGATGATCGCGCAGGAGTTCACCCTCGCGTATCCCGATCGCGTGCGCGGCCTGGTGCTCGGATGCACCAACTGCGGCGCTTCGAAATCGATCCCGGCCGCTCCCGAAGCCATCATGGCGCTGATGCCCGATCCGAACCTCTCGCCCGAGGACCAGGCGCGCCGGGCTTTCTCCGCGGCGTGCGGCAAGAAGTTCCTCGCTTCGCCGATTGGCCAGGAAACGATCACGCGGGCGCTTGCCGAGATGGCGAGCTATCCGATCACGCCGATGCATACCTATGCGCGACAAGCGCAGGCGATCCAAAGTTTCGACAGCTTCGCGCGGCTCGGCGAGATTAAGCGCCCGACACTCGTGATTCATGGCGATGACGACGCGATAGTACCGGTCGCAAACGCCGATGTCCTGAACCGCGCAATCGCCGGCTCGCGCCAGCACATTATCGCGGACGCGGGTCACATGTTTTTCTGGGAAGCGCCCGAAGAGTCAGCAGAAGTCGCCGGCGATCTTTTCGCCGCCGTGAAATAGCCGGAGGATTACGCGATGGCATCCTACGAAACCGTCATCTACGAGAAGCTTGAAGATAAGATTTTTCGCCTCACGCTCAACCGTCCTGAGAAGCTCAACGCGCTCTCGCAGAAGCTGCTCAAGGAAGTTGATTCGGTGATGGACGAGTATGAGACCAACGCCGACGCGAGCGTGCTAATCATCCGCGGCGCGGGGCGCGCGTTCTCGGCGGGCTATGATTTGCAGGGCACGCAGCAGCCGGGCTCGGGCTTCACCGTCACGAGCGATCGCTTCGGGCTCAACAAGACGATCGAGCGCTGGCAGCGCTTATGGTCGATCAACAAGCCGACAATCGCGCAGGTTCACGGCTATTGTCTCGCGGGCGGCACCGAGTTCGTTGGCCATTGCGATATCGTGTTCGCAAGCGAGGACGCGCAATTCGGCCATCCCGCCGGGCGCTCGCTCGGCATCCTGCCGACGCTCTCGATGTGGCCGCTGCTCATGGGCCCGCGCAAGACCAAGGAATATTTCTTCACCGGCGACTACATCAACGCACAGGAAGCGCTCGAATGGCATCTTGTCAATCGCGTGTATCCGAAAGACAAGCTCGAGGCTGAGACGCTCGCGTATGCGCGCCGGGTCGCGATGGTGCCGGCTGAGCTGCTGACGCTGCATAAGGCCGCGGTAAATCGCTATGTCGAAATCCTGGGCATCCGTGCCGCAGAGCAATCGTCGGCAGACATCGACGTCATCGCGCATCAGACCGAAACGGTGAAGGCCTGGATGAAGGCCAGCCGCGAGAAGGGGCTCAAAGGCGCACTCACCGAGCGCGATCGTCCGTTCGCCAGGAAGGCCTGAGCAACTCCGATCGCGCAGATGGTGCGAATCGGGACATCGGGATTCAGCTACAAGGAATGGTGCGGCATCTTCTACCCGGAGAAACTCTCCGGGCCGAAGATGCTGCCGTTCTACGCCACGCGCTTTCCCACCGTCGAGATCAACTACACGTTTCGCGCGATGCCGAGGCGGCCGATGCTCGAGAAATGGTGCGCGGAGACGCCGGAGACTTTTCGCTTCGCGCTCAAGGCTCCCGAGCGCATCACGCATACGGCGCGGCTCAAGAACGTCGAGAATGCGACTGACTATTTCGTCGAGACGGCGAAGGTGCTCGGCGATCGCCTCGGCCCGACGCTCTTTCAGCTTCCTCCGCAATTCAAGAAAGATCTGCCGGTGCTGCGCGATTTCCTGGCGATGCTGAATCGGCGCATCGAGGCGGCATTTGAGTTTCGCAACAAGTCGTGGCTCGAAGACGACGTCTTCGCCGCGCTCGGCGAAGCCGACGCCGCGTTATGTATCGCAGAGAGCGACAAGCTCGCGACCCCGGTCGTGCGCACCGCGAAGTACAGCTACCTACGCCTGCGCAAGGAGAATTACACCGACGACGAGCTCGCCGAGTGGGCCAAGCGAATCAAAAAACTCGGCAAAGAATGCTCGCATGTGTACGTCTATCTAAAGCATGCCACCGCCGCGCCGGCATTGGTGGAGAAGCTGACAGCGCTCGTCGGGAAGTAGCTTTTTCATGCCCGGATCTTCTCAATAACCTCGCCCGCAAAGCGGGAGAGGTCGATGCCGTAGCGGAAAAATCTTACTGACCGGATCGGCAAGCTAGCGCTTCGGCGGCGCTGTCGGCGGCGCCGAGGCTGATCCCTTGGCGCGCGCAGGCTTGCCGCTCATAAAGCGGTTGCATCCGCTGCTGCCTGATACTCGAAATCGGAAGCGTTGTAATTTTTCTTCGATACACAGACCGAGCGTCGAGGCGCGCAGCGTCGCCGCAGGTTCAATCTGCCACCATTTGCATTCCTTGCAGAGGCCCCACTCGTCAGCCATAGGCGTTTGAATCTCCTTCGCACGACAGAACAGGCAAAGTGCATGCCGATTGTGCGGACGATCCACTTTGAGTCCGCGCCGCCTCGCCTCTGATCCCCTCTCCCTGACCACGGAGAGGGCTAGGGTGAGGGTATTCTGCATCTGAAATCCCTGAAGGAAAAATGATCCGGGCGACCCTCACCCGGCGCCGCGATGCGGCGTCGACCTCTCCCTGGTCAGGGGAGAGGGATTTCAAGAGCGCTGGCTCGGAGGTTGTGAGATCGAAGTCAACGGCTACGCGAACTTCAAGCCCGTTGCGATTTCGAGAGCGGCGAGCGCCTGGGCTTCGCTCACTACTTTGATTGCCGTCATGCCGAGTTGCGCTGCGGGTTTGCAGTTGATGCCGAGGTCGTCGATGTAAACGCACGCCGCGGGCGCGACAGCGAGCAGCTCGCACATCATCAGGTAAACTTTGGGATTCGGCTTGCGCACGCCGGCCTTCGAGCTTTCGATGATCGCGTCGAAGTGCTGCATGATCGCGAGCGCCTTCGAGCCGCCCTCCACCGTAGTCGCCATGCTCGAGCCGTGGCCGTGCTGCATGTTGTTCGTGATGCATCCGACCTTGAAGCGGCGCTTGCAGGCGAGCAGCGCCTCGACCATCCGCGGCCGCACTTGGCCCGACAGCAGCGGCAGGATTTCTTTGCCTCGAACTGGATAGCCGAGGGCGGTCGATTCCGCGAGGAACAGGCGATCGAATCCGTCGCGATCGATCTGGGAACTTTCGAAGAGCGCCCATGCGTTCGCGTCGGGATTGGTCGAGTTGATCGTGCGGATGAAGTTGGCGGGCAGGCCGCGCTCAGTCTCGAATCGATTGAACGCCTCAAACGGCGAGCTCGTGAACACGCCGCCAAAATCCCAGATTACTGCCTCGACACTCACTTCGATTCGCGCTCCTGTCGCTCGTTTATAGGGCCATCATCACGGCGCCGCCGATCACGATCAGCGCCCCGCCCAGCATCGTGCCGCGCGCCGGCAGCTGATGAAAGACTGCGGCCGCGATCACCTGCGATACGACAAAGAACACCACGATGTAAACGCCCATCAGGCGCCCGAAATCGAGGGTGCCGAGGTTGACGATGATCCCATATGCCGCAAGCGCCAAGCCTCCAGCCAGAATCCAGAAGCGCAAGCCATGGAGGCCCATTCGGATGAGCGCGTCGCCACCGGCCTCAAGCACCGCCGCGCCCACAAGAATCGCAAGAGTCAGAACAATTCGCATCTCCTCACCATCACCAGGTCATTGGTCCGGCGATTCTAAGTAACCCGCCGAAGCCAAGCTATTGGGTTCGTGCAATCTGCATCGAAAGCGCCGACTGACTGCGACGAGGCTTTCCGTTCTTGCACTCGCGCAACGCATGGCGTACGTCGCAAATAGAAAGGGATTAGTTTGGCAGATCAGGTTTTGCGCGCTCCCGTCGCGGCGACACCCGTCAACGAGGTTGCGCCCGCCGGCAAATGGCTGGTCGCAGCGTCAGTGATGATCGGCACCTTCCTGTCGGTGATGGACGCGACGGTGGTCAACGTCGCGATGCCGCACATGATGGGGTCCTTCGGCCAGGACTTGCTCACAATCACCTGGGTATCGACCTCCTACAGCATCGCCGAGATCATCATGATCACGATGTCGGCGTGGTGGACGACCGTACTCGGCCGCAAGCGGCTGTTTATCTTCTCGATGGTGCTGTTCACTATCGGTTCCGTACTCGCCGGTACATCGAAAACCTTCACGCAGATGATCTTCTATCGCGTGCTGCAGGGCATCGGCGGCGGCAGCCTGATGCCCTGCTCGCAGGCGATCGCGCGCGAGACGTTTCCGCCGGCCGAGCAGGGCATGGCGATGGCGATCTTCAGCATGGGCGTGGTGCTCGCGCCCGCAACCGGTCCCGTCCTCGGCGGATGGCTGGTGGACAATTACGGATGGCAGTGGGTGTTCTACATCAACGTGCCGTTCTGCATCATCGGCCTCCTGATGGTGAGCGCGTTCGTCCACGACCCACCGTATCTGAAGCGCGGCGTGACGAAGATCGATTGGACCGGGATCGGGCTTCTAACCGTCGGTCTGACCACGATGCAGATCGTGCTCGAGCGCGGCGAGGAAGTGGACTGGTTCGCCAACAACTGGATCGTGATCGGATCAATCATCGCGGCGCTGACGATGGTCGGGCTGGTCGCGTGGGAGATGCTCGCCGACGAGCCGGTCATCAACTTTCGATTGTTCCGCAACGTGCCGCTGAGCGTCGGGTCGGGACTCGGGATGGTGGTGGGCTTTGCGCTGTTCGGATCGAGCTTTCTGCTCCCCCAATTCACGGAAACCCTGCTCGGCTATCCCGCGTATCAGGCCGGCATGGTGCTGATGCCGCGCGCGGTCACGATGATGCTCGCGATGCCGATCGTGGGCCGGCTCTACAATCTCGTCAGCCCGCGCATCTTGATCGCCGTCGGGATCGTCGCGCTGATCGCAGGATACTACCAACTCAGCCACTTCACGCTTTATGTCGGCTTCTGGAGTTTCATGCCGATACTGATCCTCACCGGAATCGGCATGGGCGCATCGATGGTGACGATGAGCACGGTCTCACTGAGCACGATACCGCGCTCATTGATGACGGGCGCGTCGAGCCTTTACACGCTCTCGCGGCGCATCGCAGGTAATATTGCCTATGCGATGCTGGCGACGTTGCTGGCGCGCCGCTCGCAGGAGCATCACTCGGACCTGGTCGATGTCGTACGGCGCACTAACCCGACCTTCCGCACGACTGACGCGCAATTCCAAAGTTTCCTCGGCAATCACGGTATCGCGTCGACGCCCGGCCGCCGCGCCGACCTGGTGATGATGAATAATATCGTCAGCCGGCAATCGACGATGATGGCCTACAACGATTGCTTCTGGCTGATGGTACTGATGCTCGCGGTGATCATGCCATTTCTCTACCTGCTCCCAAAAGAAGGCACGCCCAGCGTTCCCGAGGCGCACGCGGAGTAGCGGCTCTTCGTAAACACTATTCAGCGCCAGTGGAATCGGAATGACCAACGAACGCCGGGACATCAAACTTCCCTTCCCGTGCGGGAAGGGAAAGAGGATTAGGTTTTCTTTTTGCTGGATCGAAGAAACCAGACAACGACCTAACCCCTAACCCCTTCCCGCACGGGAAGGGGAATCAGAATCAAAACGCAATTCATATCACTGAACGCAAGAATGGTCGTTCGCCGTTGCATTGTTCATTTGGCGCGCTCGGCAGGCTAGAGTCGGATAATTGCTGAGCGGCGTGATGCAGGTTATGGATGCACGCGATAACTGACCCCGCGCTTATCGCGGAGTGGATGACGGCGTGGGGTTATTATGGAATCTTCGCCTTCGTTTTCGTCGGCAATCTCGGCATCCCCGTTCCCGAAGAAACAGTGATGCTGGCCGCGGGCTTTCTGGCCGGACGCGACATCCTCGACATCCGCTATGTGTACGCAGTCGTGTTCGTGAGCGCCGTTATCGGCGATTGCACGGGCTTCCTCATCGGTCGCACCGCGGGGCAAGCCGTCGTGCAGCGCCTCGCCGATCGTTTCAAGTTCCTGCACGGACGCTACGAGCGGCTGCAGGTCTTCTTCCAGGTTCACGGCAGCAAGGCCGTGTTCATGGCGCGCTTCATCGCGGGCGTGCGCTTCATGGCGGGCCCCATGGCCGGCGCGTGCAAGATGCCCTTTCTGCAGTTCCTCGGCTGGAACATCCTGGGTGCGATGGTATGGTGCTCGGTGATCGTCACCGTGGGTTACCTGCTTGGCGATGAGCTATACCTACTCGTGGCGCGCACCCATCAGGCAACGCGCTGGATCGCGGTGGGCGCCGCAGTCCTATTGGGCCTGGTTATTCTGGCATGGTGGCGCGAGCGCCATCATACGGTTCCCGGCCCTGAAGCGTAACGCACTCGCGCTCATCGCGGTCGCGGCTCTCATGCTCGCGGCATGTGATCGGACTCCGCAGATTCCGTCGCTCCATTATCTGCCGGGATTCGTTCCCGGCTCTGAAAATATCTTCGAGCCGAAAACCATCGCAGTGATACCTACCCACGGCCTCGACGCATCAGACAAGATAGTCGCAGGCGGCGTATATGATCAGAACGGCAACCTGATCGAGTCGGTCGTCGTCGGCGGCATCGAAAAATCAATCACGGCGGGACTTGAGCGATCGCTCGCGGACGCCGGGCTCCATCCCGTAGCGGCGAACGATCATGACGCCGACTTCGTATTAAGCTCGCACCTGATGTCCGCGGCGATAACGAAGCAGTTCGGCGCGGAGCAAACCGTGCACGGCCAATATTTCACGATGGACGCGGCCGTGACGATCGCATTCGAGTTGCGAGATCGCGCGGGCAAAGCCGTGTTCAGCAAGACGATCACAGGCAGTGAGCACGAGCCGCCCAAGCCCGTCGGCCACGAAGTGTTTTTCCCGCTCGAAACCGATCCTGTCGAAGCACTCTCCGTCGCGATGTCCCGCACGATCGGCGGCCTCGTCGTCGATCCAGCCCTCGGCGCGCTGATGCCCGCGCGTTCAAGGCCCCGGCAGTCGCCCGCGCCGTAGATTGCGCTGACGCACCAAGGCGGACTAGCGTCGCCTCATAAACCTTGGAGGATTTTTCGATGGCGCTTCTACCCTATGTCGATGAAAGCAAGGCTCCGGAGAAGACGCGCGAGATATTGCGTCGCGGCAACGTCACGCTCAACGTCGCGCGGATGATCGCCAACTCCGACGCGGCATTCTATCCATTCTCGATGCTCGGCAACTCACTGCTCACGCGCTCAAAGCTGAACGGCAAGCTGCGCGAGCTCGCGATCCTGCGCACCGCGAAAGTCAGCCACAGCGTCTATGAATGGACGCAGCACGTCCCGATCGCCAAGAGCACCGGATGCACCGACGAACAGATCGCGGCAATCGAAAGCTGGGAAGGTGCAAAGTGCTTCAACGACGTCGAACGCCTGGTGCTGAAGTTCACCGACGAGGTAGCGCGCAATGTCAAAGGCAAGCGCGAAACCCTTGATGCGTTGAAAAAGCACATGGGCACCGCAGAAATCGTCGAGCTGATCCTGTCGATCGGCTTCTGGGGCATGGTCGCCCGCGTCCTCGAAACCGCCGAAGTAGATCTCGAAGACTTCGCCGGCAAGGTCGATCTGCTGAAGGCATCATTTACGCAGCGATGAGAGCTTCATGCCGGTGAGGTGCCGGCGGGCGGGATTTTGTCGCTCGCCGATCGCCAGATCCAGTAGGAGTAGGCGAATACCCCGATTAGGAGCGACAACGGGATCAGCAAAGCTTCGTAGACATTCCAGGGCGATGGCAGGGCGCCGCTTATCATCAATGCAAGACCCGCGATGATGAACATCCATCCTCCCGCACGATGGGTTTTGTCCCACGCGGTTTTGCTCGACATGGTCCACGGCGTGCGGATGCCGACGAACCAGTTGGGCCGCACTTTGCCGAGCACATTACCCACCAGGATCATCATCACGCCCACTATCATCGGGACCACAACGCCGATCGCGATTGGGCAACCATGATAGGTCAGCAGCATCACGGTATAGAGAGCACCGATGGTTGCGATTAGTCCGATTCGCAGCGTGCCGAATG
This sequence comes from Candidatus Binataceae bacterium, assembly GCA_035508495.1. NCBI lineage: Bacteria > Candidatus Binatota > Binatia (SeqCode) > Binatales (SeqCode) > Binataceae (SeqCode) > Binataceae bacterium (SeqCode). The sequence continues at coordinate 80,789 of DATJMX010000021.1, read as the reverse complement.
CTGCCGCAAACAACTCGTAGTTTCTACGGCCCGGGTCGATACGCGGGATCCAACGCATTGCAGCGTAGATCACAAGCGCGATGAGCGGCTCCATGAACAGCGCTTCGAACTTACCGCCATACGCGTCGACTTGTCCTGCGGCGTTCCAATGCACCGGCAGTTGCGCTGGCACGTTGGGCCAGGTGAGCGCCCCCCGCCACCAACATCGCGGCGATGATTATCAACTGCGGAAACTCAACGCGCCATTCGGTTTTCATCGTGGCTCCCCTTTGGAGGCTCTACGCCCGCGACGGCCGGGCGAGGGCGGGCGCTCCGCTCCTGCGGGCTTTGGCGTCAGCCGTGATTTTCTTTTCGAGCTGAAATCCACCAGCGTGCTGAGCGCGTCTTCGAAAGCGGAGGTGCTCAGGCTGTAAACGATCCGGTTGGCGTAGCGCTCGATAACGACGAGGCCCGCATGCTTGAGCACGTTGAAATGACCGGAGAGCGTCGATTTCGCCAGCGGAAAATGGTCGGCGATTTCGCCCGCGGTCATGTCACGCTCGCGCAGCAGCGCGAGGATCTTGCGTCGCGTCGGATCGGCCAGCGCCTGAAATGTCTCCGAGATTCCCATTTCGCTATTTCGCTAATCACCGAAATAGCACTAGGCGCGTCATTCTGTCAAATGCGATGACCATCAGCCATGATCCGCCCGCGACGCGGCGGATGACGCTTCTGGGTGAGCGAATCAGTGCGCGGGATTCAGCGGCGTCAGTTGATAGATTGCCATCGCGCGGCTTTCGCCTAGCGGCTCGATCTTGAATGATTGCTGCAGCGCGTCGAGCTCGTGCTTCAGCGTATCGGCATAGGCTGCCGATTCCGGCGCCGCCAGCACGAGCAAAACTGGGGCGCCTCGGCTCGCGCTCGTCAGCGAGTCGAGGACCGGTTGTGACACGTTGTCATTGGCGAACAGGATCGCCGGCGCCGCTCCATTCCATCCGGACGCCTGTTTCTCGTAGAGCCGGCGCAAGTGATAGTCGGTGAAGCGCTCGCCCGGGTCGAGCGCATTCATCCCGATGAATCGGCGCGATTTGCCAGGCAGATACAGCTCCATGAACTGGAGCGAGATATTCGTGACAATCGTCGCATCAGGCGGCACCGACTGATTGAGCGTCTCGAGTGCCGGCACCATCTCCGATTCCGCCGGATTCGCCGCGAGTCGGCTACCTCCTTCAGTGAGCAATGAGATAACGAGGAGCAGATCGAGCAACAGGATTCCCACTGCGCCCGCAGTTGAGGCCGCATTGCGCCGCGAATTTCCGAACGCAGCCCGCATCCATCGATTGCCCGCGGTGATTCCGTACCCCGCGCCAAGGAAGATCACGAACGCACCGGGCAGGATAAACGCGACATCGGTGAACATATAAACCGCATAGATCGCGAACAGCGCACCCAAGTACCCGAGGCCGAAGAGCACGACGCGCCGCGCCATGCGGCTCTCGCGCTCGCGAATCACGAATGCGATCCCGATGGCACCGAAAGCCGCCGCCGCGAATGGGTATATGAAGAAGCGCAGGTCGCCGCGATCGCCCAGCATTCCATCGAGGCCGAGCAGCGACGTCACGTACACCGGAATATTGCCGTGCGGATTTCGCGGCAGCGTTGGCCCGAACAGATACGCCGGGCTGAACGTGCGCCCCGCCGTGCCATAAACCTCCGGCACCCACCATCCATAGCCGCTCGCGAACACGCTCCCGAGATGAGCGCTGTTCGATGCCGCCTGGATTCCGATTGGAACTATGAATCCCGCACCGAACGCGATCAGCGCAACGAACGCCGCCAGCAGCCCCCGTTTCGGCGGCACCAGCAAGAGCCCAAGCGCGAGCCCGGCGAGCATCGTCCCGTTCGTCGGACGAATCATCACCGTGAATCCCGCGAGCAGGCCGAATAGCAGCCAGGTCGCGAGCGATCGAGCAGAAATTGAGTTGTCCTCCTGCGTCGATGCGTGCGCGAGCGCCAATGCAGCGAGGATCGTAACCGCAAGCGTCGGGACGTCGCTCAACACGAGCGTCGAGTACGTCAGAAACACAGGAGAGAGGCAGAGCACCAGCGCGGCGGCCGTCGCGCTCGCGCGGCCGAAGAGTTTGAACGCGAGCACATACAGCCCCACGATCGCGACGACGCCCATCGACATCGTGGCGAGAAAGAGCCGCGAGACTTCGTGGCCGACCATTGGAAACGCCGCCGCCAGAATGAGCGGGTATCCTTCGGGATAGCGAGATGGGTAAGAATAGCCCCCGAAATGGAGTACCGGTCCCATCCCGCGATCGAGATTGACCGCCTGTGCGGCGTATTCCAGGCCGTCCGGCCACGGCATCAGCTCGACGCCGCGTCGAGCGCCGCTGCGCGCCATAAGCAGGATCGCAAACGCTGCAATCGCCGCGACGATCGCGGCATCGATTCCGCGCAAACGCGTGGCGTCGCCGGACGTCCGCTCGTGGAGCGGTCGCGATGACGCGGAAGCGGGAGCCGCGCGGCTCACAGGTATCGTCTCCGCGCGCGACCGGAATTCCAATCGCGCTGCTGGTCGCGCTCGCCGTGCCGCGCATCGTCCGCATGCTTTATCCCGAGATATGGGTCGAAGACGACTTCTATGCGGAGAGCGCGTGGCTCGTGAGCCAGGGGATGCGCCCGTATCTGGATTTCGTTCATCCTCATCTGCCGCTTCTGGAGTGGGTCGCCGCAGGCTACCTCAAGTTGTTCGGCGCAAGCCATATCTCAATTGAGATCCTGAACGAGGCCGCGATCTACGTCACCAGCGTCCTGACCTTCGTACTCGCGCAGCGCGTCGCGTCCCGGCCGACGGCGATCCTCGCGGCAACGATGTACGCGTTCAGCTCGCTGACATTTCGCTATCATCTATATGAGCGCGAATGCTTCGTCGCGCCGCTCGCGGTCTGGGGCGCGCTTGTCGCACTCGACGACGACATCGACGAGATGCGCCAAGCGCTCATGCTAGCCGCGATTTTCCTCGCTGCGTGTGCGATCAAGCTCACGGCCGCGATTCCATTTGGCGTGATTCTCGTCTTCATCGCCACAGTCCGCCGGCGCCTCGTCGGCGCAATCGTCTCAGGAGTCGGGTTCATCGCGGCACTCGCGATCTTGTCCGCCCTGCTCTACTGGCGCTACGGTTTCGCGTTCATCTTCCAGGTTTACGCCTTTCATTTTCTGAAGGGCCGCGACACAACGGGCAGCGTCGCATGGTTCCCAACGATGATCTTCGACGTGCTGGCGCCGTTCTTCATCCTCGGATGCGCCCGCGTCATCGCCGAGCGTCTCTACACGCGCGCGCTCGCGATCGTGCTCGCGATAGTCGCGGCTGCTTACCTGTTCTTCGGCGTCCTGAGTCCGACGGCGTGGGGGCACAACTACCTGGAACCGCTGCCGTTTATCGCGATCATCGCCAGCCTCGGCCTCAAGCTGATGCTCGATTCGGTGCGGCAACTCGTCACGGCCGAGGAGGTTACGCGCTCGCGCTTAGCATGGGTAATCGGCGGCGGGCTACTGATCGCGATCTGTCTTTTTTGGCTGACTCCCATCCAAAACGAAAACTGGCTGCATGGCAGCGCCTATGGCTTCGGCTTCATCCCGCGCGAGGAGATCGATCGCCTGGGAGACGCGGTGCGCAAGGCGTCTGGACCCGACGACGACGTGATCGCGCCGTCCTTCGTATGCTTTCAGGCAAATCGCCGCGAGCTGATAAGGTTCCCAGAGACCTACGGCGTTTATCGCGAAGGGCTGGCGGCGCTTCAGAGCGAAGGCTTCGCCGCGGCGCGCCAGCAACTCGGCCGCGCCGACTTTTTTCATCTCATCGAATCGACCATGCATTACTGGACCGACGAGATGAAAGCGGCGATCGAATCCGGCAAGGTCAACGTCGTCGTCAACGATTCTCCGGTGCAGCTCCTGCCACTGGTGCTGGTTCCCGATGAACTCCTGGTCAAGAATGGCTTTCAACCAGTAACCGAAACCGAGCACTTCATAGTCTGGCAACGTGCCACCTCTGGTAACCATAAGTGAACAGTTCTACAATGTGTCAACTTTTGGTTCCGAGCGGGAAAGAGGGGCATGGTTCGCTCGCCGTCATATCGGAAACTGCTACTGGCTGGGGCCCTTGCCTGCTTCGCGATGGGCGTCGGAGGCTGCGCGCTTAACGGAGGTTCGCCTTCTCGCGCATCGCCTCAGACCGCCGCCGTCTATCCGCCTGGAACCGCAATTCCGCCCTTATCAGCGAGCCGATATCGCAGCGATGCCCCGAAAACCTACTCCTCAGAACTGCCGGCGGTCGCGGCTGATCCGATTGGCTCAGCGCACCCTGACGACTCGGGAAGTGTGACGCAGGTGGCGTTCGCCTGCGTTGGAACCGCTCCCAAGGATCTCTCGGTGCAGCCGGGATTCACGGAATTTGGCCTCGCCGCATGGGATTCTGGCAAGGCGATCGAAAATCTAAAGCAATCCGATTTCTCTGTGACTGCCGACGGAAAAACGATTCCAATCGCGATGTTCAACGGCTCCAGCCCCGCCTATTCGATCGTAATACTAGTCGACACCTCCGGTAGCATGACGCCGAAGATACCCTGGGTGCGAGAAGGCATCGCACATTTCATAGCGAAATTGCCTTTGCAGGATGACATCGCGTTATTTGCGTATTCAGCTCACGCATATTTGCTGCAGCCGTTCACTCGTAATCATGCACTGATGCAACAAAGGCTTGCGCTGCTGCATGCTTACGGTCAAACGGCGACCTTCGACACGATCATGCAAGCGATCGGAGTCCTCAATAAGGAAAGCTCCAATCCGAAACGCGCGATTGTTCTGATCACTGACGGCATGGATAACGCCAGCCGGTCGAATGCTGCCGAAGCTGGCGCCGCGCTCAAGAAAAATGATGTATCGTTTTTCGGGATCGGCATCGGAGATCCTTCGCCATCAGCCGGACCTTCGTTTTCAATTGGCCCATTCGCGCTACCGTCATATCGCGACGCAGACCGCGTTGACGCCAAATCCCTGCAATCGCTTGCAGATGCGTCGGGTGGAAAGTCCTTTGTGGTGAACACCGCCGGGACCGACTCTGCCACCGATGATTTCTCGTCAGCTCTTGATCAGGCGACCATGTCGCTCGGAACTTCGTATTCGATAGGAGTAATTCAACCGACGCCGATCCATCCTGAAGATCCTGTTCGCTTCGCGATCAAAGACCATCCTGACGCGAAAATCGTCACGTGCGAGGCCGCGCGGCCCACGTCGCCGTCCGTCGCATCGGCTGCGCAATAATGGCTCGAATCACATTGTCGATAGCTCTCTGCGTGATGCTCGCGGCATGCAGCGGCGGCGCGGCGAGTATCCTGCCTGAGCATGCGCAGCAGGTGCTCTCGGGCACGCCGGCGTCGTCATCAACGCCCGCACCTGTCGTCGAAACGGCGCCCGATACTTCGGCGCCGGAATGGCTCACGCGGGTGAATCAGTTCCGCACGATGGCTGGGCTCGATCCGATCACCGCCAATAACAAAATGTCGGACGACGACACCGCGCACGCTCGCTACCTGGTCAAGAATTATTCCGCCGGCAAAAGCCCGAGCCTCGAGATGCACAGCGAGAGCCGCGGCAACCAGTGGTACACGGCGGAGGGCTACGCGGCGGCGCGCACCAGCGACATCATCCCGCCGGGCGGAATCGAACTGACGGACAGGCAGGCAATCGACCTCTGGATCGCGGGGCCGTTCCATCGTTTTCCGATTCTGAATCCGAAACTGACCGAGGCCGGCTTCGGCAGCTTCGATGAAGACGGCGTGTCCGCGATCGCGATGCAGTTGCGCAAGCCCAACGCTCTCGAAGATCCCAACGCGCCGTCGCCGACGCATCGATCGATGATCCGCGAAGAATCGAGCACTGACACCGAGACTGACACGACGAATCAACGAGTGGTGCAGTTCCCGCCGCCGAACTCGACCTTCCCGCTGGCCGCGTTCAGCAGCACCGAGTTGCCGAATCCGCTCGCCTCATGCCCCGGCTATGTGACCCCCACCGGATTTCCGATCACGCTTCAGCTCGGAGGCACAGCGTCGGTCAAGCTCGACTCCGCATCGGTCACGTCCGACGGACAACCAATCGAGTCGTGCGCATTCGACAGCGCGAGCTATCGCGCCAGTGACGAAGCGCAAACCTACACCGGACGCGCCGTTCTGACCTCATTCGGTGCAGTCGTGCTGATCCCGAAAGAGCGCCTACATTCCGGCAAGACCTACAACGTCGCCATCGTCGCAAACGGCAAGCCCTACAACTGGACGTTTGCGATCGGTAACCATGGACAGCGCCAATAGATTGAAAAGACTCGCCTTGGTTGCGATCGCGATTGGCCTCGCAGGATGCGCGATTCAATCGCAACCGCCCGCATCGCCGCCGACGCAGGCGGCCGCGCCTCCTCCGCTCAAGCTCTGCGCGTTGCTCGACGCGCCACCCAAGGAAATCGCCGCGAAGCCCGGCTATGCGCAGTATACAGTCACGGTGATCGACGACGACGGCCAGGCGGTCGACGGCCTCAAGCAATCAGACTTCCTCGTATCGGCCAACGGTCCGACCCTGCCGGTAGAATACTTCCGCGACGACAAAGACGCGATGCCTGCGTCCATTGCAATTATCGTCGACACATCCGGAAGCATGCGCTCCAAAGTAGCTTCCACTGGCAACAGCAAACTCCAAACCGTGACCGACGCCCTCAGGGCTGCGTCCGCGAACCTAAGCGCTTGCGACGAAATTGCGTTGCTCGTATTTGCTCCGACCGGGGATCTGATTTCAAACACCAAAGTTATCGTCGCGGAGCCTCTGTCCACGAATCACCAGGCTTCTATGAACAGGCTTGATTCGATGACCCCGTACGGCCGGACGCCCTTGTATGACTCGAACCGCGAGCAAAGAACGCGTGTATGTCCACACCTGCAAAGAATTGCTATCCACGAATTGACGATCACATCGCGAGGTGAAGGCGCGCGAGGATTTGCGGGCCGTGATGGATCAGAATTCGCGACAGCGCGAAGATGAGGCCGAAAAAGGCGCCGAAGATTCCGCCGTTGACGCGAATCCAGTCCAGATGTGTGCGCGTTTTTGATTCGATCTGGAACCTGATCTGCTCATCGGACAACCGCGCGAGGTTTTCGCGCACCATGTGCGAGATCTGACCGCGACTTGAATCAACGGCGCGGCGCACGATCTCGTCGATCATCCGGCGCGCCATCTGATGCGCGTAGCTCTCGGGATCGTGGAGCTGACGACCGAACTCGTGGATTGCGTCCTCGACCGATTCGATAAGCTCCGGATCGTTCTGCAGCTCGGGGAGGCGCCGGCGCAGGTTGGCCGCGATTCGCGCGGGCAGCGACTGCGCACCGAGCCGGTTCATCAGCGCATAGATGCGCGTGAAGGTCTTGGGAAGAGCCTTGCGCAGCGCGATCTCGAGTTGCGCACGCCGCTCAGGTGACTCGAGATACTCGATGATACGCTCGATGATCCGCTCTAGACCCGCCTGCCCCAGGATGTCCGCGAGCTTGACCTCTTCGAGATAAGTGCCGAGGCGGGTGACGAGATTCATCTCGCTCAGGCGCTGGCCGATCATCTGCGGGGTCAGCCATTCGTTCTCGATCGTCGCCGCGATTCCATCAACGAGCTTTTGCCGATTGCGCGGCAGCACTCCCGAGTTGGGCAGATACCATCGGCGCTCGAAGATCATCTTGAGCGCGATGTAATCGCACAGTCCGCCGATGAGCGCCGCCTCCGCGATCGAGACCGCGACCTCGGCCGACTGACGGTAGCGCGTGAAGACGAGTATCGCGCCGCTCGCGAGGTAGATGACGAACGAAAAGGCGAGCGTCAGGTCGCCCTTGTGCGACAGCATGAACTCGCTGAAGCCGCCCTCGGCGACAGCGCGCGCGGATGCGATCGGTTCCGATACCTGCTCTGGATGCGATGTGCTCATGATTTTAGGCGGGCGCACTAGGCCCTTGATCGAGGATACACCGCCCCGATCGTGAGATAACTGCCGCTGGAATCATGCAGGCGGGCTCGCTATACAGCGGATGCTTGATTTCGCCAAGTTTCGTAGAATTGGAACAGCATGCGCTGGACTACCGCTAAAATTCGACAGTCGTTTCTTGATTTCTTCAAAGAGCGCGGACACGAGATCGTGCCGTCGGCGTCGCTGGTGCCCAAGGGCGATCCCACCCTGCTCTTCACCAACGCCGGGATGGTGCCGTTCAAGGACTATTTCCTCGGCGTGCGCACGCCGCCGCACGCGCGCGTCGTCGATTGCCAGAAGTGCCTGCGCATCTCGGGCAAGCACAACGACCTCGAGGCCGTCGGCCGCGACACCTACCATCACACGATGTTCGAGATGCTCGGCAACTGGTCGTTCGGCGACTACTACAAGAAGGAAGCCATCCACTGGCATTGGGAGCTGATCACCAAGGTCTGGGGCGTCGATCCCAACCTGCTGTGGGCCACGGTCTATAAAGACGACGACGAAGCCGAAGAGGTCTGGAAGACCGTCGAGGATCTTCCGCCCGGACGAATCCTGCGTTTTGGCGAGAAAGATAACTTCTGGGAGATGGGCGAGACCGGGCCATGCGGTCCATGCTCAGAAATTCATATCGATCGCGGCGCAGCAGCGTGCGACGAAAGTCCGCATCCGGGAACCAAATGCGCGGTCAACGTCGATGGATGCCCGCGCTTCATCGAGCTCGGCAACCTGGTCTTCATCCAATACAACCGCGGCGCTTCGGGCGAGCTCAGCCCTCTCGCCAAGAAGCACGTCGATACCGGCTCGGGCCTCGAGCGGATCGCGTCGGTGATGCAGAGCATTGAGAAGGGCAAGCTGCTCGGCAACTACGACATCGATCTGTTCCAGGTCATCATCGAGAAGATCGAACAAGCGGCGCGCAAGTTCGGCAGCGAGGCGCGCTACGGCCAGAATCCCGAGAGTGACATTTCGTTTCGCGCGATCGCCGACCATGCGCGCACGATGACCTTCCTGATTGCCGACGGCGTGACGCCGGGCAACACGGATCGTGAATACGTGCTGCGCCGAATCATCCGGCGCGCCGCGCGCCATGGGCGCTACCTTGGAATCCATCAACCGTTTCTTGCGATCGCCGAGGAAGGTGTAGTCGAGGCGATGGGCGAGGCGTATCCGGAGATTGTCCGCGATTCGAAAAAGATCGCGGATGCGATCACGCAGGAAGAGACGCGCTTCGGCGAGACGCTCGATCGCGGCCTCGAGCTTATCGATTCGGAGTTGAAGCGCCTCAAGCAGAAGAATGGGCACACGCTGCCCGGCGAAATCGCGTTCAAGCTTTACGACACGTATGGTTTTCCGCTCGACCTCACGGAGGACGTGCTGCGCAATCACGGCGTCGATGTCGACACCGCGGGCTTCGAGCGCCTGATGCAGGAGCAGAAGGAACGCGGGCGCGCGGCGCGCAAGGACGAAGCGGCGGCACCTGACTTAATCCTGAGCGCGGGAACGTCGTCGAAATTCATCGGGCACCATCGCTACGAAGCGGATTCCGAAATTCTCGCCGCGGGCGGCAAGGATGGCGACACCGTCGCGATCATCGTCGCGGAAACGCCCTTCTATCCCGAAGGCGGCGGCCAGGTCGGCGATCGCGGCGTGATCGAAACCGATTCGGGCGCGCTCCTCGAAATCACCGACACCCGCAAGTCCGAAGGCTCTATCGTTCATCTGGGTAAATTGCTGCGCGGTGAGCGCGGCGACTTCGCGCCCGGCAAGCGCGTAACGCTCAAGATCGATCGCATGCGGCGCGACGCTTCGATGCTGAATCATTCCGCGACGCACATCCTGCATTACGCGCTGCGCGACGTGCTCGGCACGCATGTGCATCAGGCGGGTTCGGCGGTTTCACCGGAGCGGCTGCGCTTCGACTTTCATAACCAGGGACCGGTCGGCGGCGACGCGCTCGCGACGATCGAAGAAGAGATCAATGTGCGCGTGCGTGAGAACGCCGAGGTCACGACCGAGGAGATGCCCTACGACGCGGCGATCAAAGCCGGCGCACTCGCATTCTTCGGCGACAAGTACGGCGACGTCGTGCGCGTCGTGCGGATGGGTGATTTCTCGGTCGAGCTATGCGGCGGCACTCATGTAAATCGCACTGGCGATGTCGGATTCTTCAAGCTCGAGGCGGAGTCCGGCGTCGCGGCTGGAGTGCGGCGCATCGAGGCCGTCACCGGACAGGGCGCGCTCGAAGCGGTGCGCACGCAGCAGAAAATTTTAGATGAGATCGCAAAGAGCCTCGGGGCCAAGGACTCCGCCGCGGTCGATCGCCTCGAGAAACTGCTCGCCCGCGAAAAGGAACTCGAAAAGAAGCTGCGCGCGCTCGAACAGAAGCTGGTCGGCGGCGCGTCGGCCTCGGGAACGGCCGAGACTGTCCGCGACGTGAAAGGCGTGAAGCTCGTCACGCAGAAGCTCGAGGGCGTCGAAGCGCGCACGCTGCGCGAGATCGCCGACAAGCTGCGCCAGAAGCACGGCTCGGCGGTAGTCGCATTGGGCTCTGACCTAGGCGAAGGCAAAGTGGCGCTGCTGGTGGCGGTGACGCCCGATCTCGCATCGCGAGCGAAGGCCGGCGACATCGTAAAGCAGATCGCGCCGATCGTCGGCGGCACCGGCGGCGGCCGCCCCGACATGGCGCAAGCCGGCGGCAAAGACTCCTCGAAGCTCGACGAGGCACTGGCGAAGGTAGCAGACCTGATTCAGTAGGCGCGCGCGAACGATGCTGACCTATTCCGCATTGCCCGATACTCCCTTGCAGACAGCCGGCGAGATCAGCGCGGACTTTCTCCAGGCGGGCGCGCGAACCTATCGTGAGGCCGCGGCGATCGTTTACCGGCTTCCCTATGGGCGAACATCGTCGCGCACCGACCTGAGCGCGGTTCTGCGCGAAGGCCGAGGCACCTGCAGCAGCAAGCACGCGCTGCTCAGGCAGCTCGCATCTGAGCAAGGCGTCGCAATTAAGTTGATGATTGGCATCTATCTGATGAACGAGCGAAACACGCCGGGAGTCGGTGCGGTGCTCTCAAGATGTCGTCTCAAGGAAATCCCTGAGGCGCATTGTTATATCGTCTATGATGACGAACGAATCGATGTGACGCGCGCGGTCACGACGTCGGTCGAGCCCATCGCCTCCTTCTTGCACGAGGAGGAGATTTCGCCCCCACAAATCGGTGATTACAAAATCGCGATGCATCGGGACTTTCTGCGCCGATGGCTTCCCGGTGCGAAGCTCCCCGCCGAGTGGAATTTCGCTCGGCTCTGGAGCGCGCGCGAGGAATGCATCGCCGCGCTCGCGTCTTAGGGATTCTTTTCGGAAGATGGTTCGCTTCGACGAACGGCGACCGTCCGGGAACATCACTCCGCTAACTCTCTGTCGTCCAAAATCGTGAGCTGCCATCCGACCGTCATCCTGAGCGGCCGCCGAGTCCGGACATCGCTGGTTGCGATCAAGTCCGTCATCCCGAAAGTCTGTGAAGGTTTCAAATGTTTCTGGTGCGCGATTTTTGCGTCGTCCCTGACCGGAGGCTGCCGTAGTCGAAGGATCCCGGAGGTTCCGCGAAGTAGGGACCGCTTCCAGAAAGCAGTCACTTGACACTCATTTAACCATTCGGTTAAGTTAACTTATCGCTCATCGCCTTTGCAGGCTGTTCCGGAGAATCATCATGAAGCTCTATGAATTCCCGCCTACGCGATCGATTCGGGTGCGATGGACTCTACAGGAACTGGGCGTTCCCTTCGAGGCTGTCACGGTCAACATGCTGGCCGGCGAGCATAAGTGTCCCGAGTACTTAAAGGTGAATCCGGCTGGGAAGCTGCCGGCGCTCGTCGATGGCGACCTGGTGCTGACGGAATCGGTCGCAATCGTTCTGTATCTTGCGGAGAAGTTCGCCGACAAAGGTTTCATCCCGCGCGATCTCGCGGGGCGCGCCGAGGTCAATCGATGGATTCTTTTCGCCGCCACCGAGCTCGAGCAGCCGCTCTGGCGAATCGCGCGCCATACGAGCCTTTATCCCGAAAACAAGCGGATTCCCGCTGAAGTCGAGCTCGCGCGCGAGGATTTCAAATCGATGGCGGCGGTGCTCGACGAGCATATGAAGGGACGGCAATTCGTCATCGGAAATAGCGCAACCGTCGCCGACTTCATCATGGCCTACACCCTCGATTGGGCGAATGAGATTCAACTGCTCGACGGATTCCCGCGCCTCAGGGAATACATGGAGCGGATGTACACGCGACCGCGCGCTGCGATGCGAATCTCGAAGGCCTTCGAGAGCCTCGGCGTGACGCCCGCGTAATCTATCTCAGCACCTTCCCACTGGTAGAGGGCAAGGCGATCACTATTTGTCGTACTCGTCGTGGCGGCGCCACCACGGTGCGGTTTCGTTGCGGCCCTTGGGTGCTCGATCGAGCCATTGATACATCCCCCACAGGCCGTCGAGTCCGCGCGCATAGGTGGAGTAGCAGTGATAGACGGCGCCATCGTCAACGGCGAACGCGCTCATCCCCGGCCGCTCGCGCGAGTAGGTGGCAACGTCGGTTCCGGTCGTCGCCGCCATCTGCGCAACCGGTCCCTGCTCGCCATGCATCTGTAATTGGCCCGCGCGTTTATAGTTGTATTCGAAGCCGCCCGCGCGCTGCTGCGCCTCGGAGAACCAGACATTGAAGTCGGCGTTGAAGTCGCTCGCAAACGATGAAGCCCACGGAAACTTCCATCCCATCCTGCGCTTGTACGCCTGCAGCTTCGCAAGCGGCGCGCGCGACACCGCCCACAGCATCACGTCGTGGTTGGCGAGATGCGCGACGATGCCGTTGAAGCCGTCGGCGATCGCTGAACATGACGGGCATCCTGCCGTGTAATCGGGTCCAAACATGAAATGATAGATGAGAAGCTGCGAGCGCCCGCGAAAGAGGTCGGCAAGCGAAGCACCGCCTTCGTCGGTATCGAATCGATACGCTTTATGGATTTCTACCCACGGCAGCTCCTGGCACCGCCGCGCCAGCTCGTCGCCGCGCCGCGTATGCTCTTTCTCAGCCGCGAGCAGATCGAGCCGCGCCGCGAGCCATTCCTCGCGCGTACCGGTTTTGTGCTTGCTCATCGCCGTTCACTCCTTGTCAAACCTTCGCTTCACTGCTCAGGCCGTGCAAGGAGTCTAGCGAGAGGCGCAACATGGGAGCCACACCCCTCATTCGGATCGCGCAGGAATACGGTCAGGTTGCGATCGATTCCGGCCGGTTGCGCAGAACGTTGAATACCGTATTCGGCGCGCGCAGGCGTTCGTCGTTTTCGTAAAGCTTGCGAACCTCGGCGAAGGTGGCGTCGCCGCCCATGGTCAGTGCTGCAACATTATCCAGAAACGTCTTTGATTCTTCAGTCAGGTTGCCGTCAGGCCCCGTCATCATGCCCCAGGCGTCCCACGGCAGGAGTTCCATTTTGTTGAGCGCGGCGAGGTCGCGCACAAGATCGCCGGCGATGAACCATAGACCGCGCAGATTCGGCACGTGTGTCAGGCCGAAACATTCGGGATCGATTTTGCCGGCGCGGCACATCTGCCACGCGTCGCCCGCGATTATGAACTGATCGCGCGGTACGTCGAGCGTGTTGAAGCCGACTTTGAAGGCCTTGCGCTGGACCGCATCCAACTGCGCATCGACCAGGATCCATCGCTTGCCTGCCGCGCTCCAGTATTCGGCAACCCAATGGTCTTCGAACCTGCCCGGTGTGAAGTACGCGCCGAAGCCGCATCGCGCCCGCGCTGGAACGCCCTGCTCGCGCAGGATCGCGACGAGCATCAGGGTGAAATGCCTGCACACGCAGGGCAGGCGATGGCCGATGTGACGCGCATTTGTGAGCTGATCGCCAGAGATCGCGCCGATCCTCTCGAGCATCGGCGCGATTCCGCGCAGGTTGCCATCGTCGTATTCACTCTCAGTCAACTTGCGCTCGTAGAGAAACGGCGCGATGTCGCGATGAATCAGGACACCTTGCACGATCTCGCAGAGCTTGCCGACGTCGCGCGGCAGCGACCCTAGGCCCGCCGCGCCGGCAGTCATGGGACCGTGATACTTGTAATATTCCTGCGGTGTTTCCATGACCAAACTCCTTCATGCGAGGGCATCGCAGATGCGCGCGAGATAGCTCTCCAGGTTCGCCAGCGAATCCTCCCAGTCAAAGGGCGAGAGCTTGGATGCGATGTCTGCTTCAAGTTGTCGATGCGCTGACATTTCGTCGATCGCAGCGCATGCCTCGGCGATCGCGGCGGCCTCGCTCGCCGCGGCGCCGATCGCCGGACGGCTCAAATCAAGCACCGACCAGAACCAACTCTGCTCGCGGCTCCAGATGCCAAACGTGTTGCCGAGGTAATTGATCTTGCGCATGAGCGTCGCTCCTTCAGGCCGTCGCGAGATATTCGGCGAGGCGATCGAAACTGCTGTTCCATCCGCTGTTGTGCATATCGCGCGCCGTCATCGATTCGAAGACTTCCTGTCTGAACGTGAGACGGGTTCGGTCGCCACCGAGGTCTTCGAAGGACACGGTGATGAGCGTCTCAGGCCGCGTTGCGTTCCCATTCGCGTCGGCCCACGCGTAGGTGTAGACGAGCCGCTCGCCCTCGACGATCTCGTGATGGACCCCCTGTGCCCAATGATCGGTGCCGTCGGGCGAGCGCATGTAAAAGCGAAAGGAGCCGCCGATCCGAGCGTCCATCTTGATGACCTCGCCCTTGAAGCCCTGCGGCCCGAACCATTGCGCGATGCGCTCAGGCTCCGTCCATGCCTTGTAGACGAGGCTGCGCGGCGCATTGAAGACGCGCGAGATGACAAGCACGCGATCATCAGTGATCACTGAGCTACTTTCTGCGGGCATGCTTCTTCTCCTTGGCTTGAATTTCACGCAGATAGTCGCCCAGGCGATCGAGACTCTGCTCCCAGAAACGGCGATATTCCTCGATCCAGTCGGAGGCCTCTTTGAGCGGGCCGGCCTCGAGACGGCACGGACGCCACTGCGCCTCGCGGCCGCGGGCAACGAGTCCCGCGCGCTCAAGAACGCGCAGATGCTTGGAGATGGCGGGCATGCTCATCTCGAAAGGCTCGGCCAACTCGGTAACGGAGGTCTCACCGAGTGCGAGGCGAGCCAGGATCGCGCGCCGAGTGGGATCGGAGAGCGCGGCAAAGGTGAGGTCGAGGCGTTCTGGTGACATCTGCTTTTACTGAACCATTGAGTTAAATAACTATAGGGTTAAATATCGTGAGATGGCGGCCGAGTCAAGCACTTCCAGCGAAGCGTCTGGAAAACAAATGAACTACGAAGGCACTAAGGGCACGAAGCGAAGCGGCTACGCCGCTTCGAAGGATTTACTTAGTGCCCTTCGTGTCTTTGTGGTCGGATTGGCGTGATTGCACCGGGGGTCGGCCATGAATGGATCTCGGGCAGGATTTCGCGGCCGACGATCTCTATCGCGCGCATGATGCGCTCGTGCGGGATCGCACCGTATTGGAAAAAGAAGAGCACCTGGTCCGCGCCCATCTCGCGATAGATCCGCGCGATGCGCAAGGCCTCGTCGGCACCGCCGATCGCGACCAGATCGTTCTCCTTCAGGAACTCGAAGTAGTCGCCCGTGATCTGCTCGGGATCGTAGCGTGCCGCGTTCGACAGATATTTGTAGCTCTGCTCCGCCGCCGCGGCGCGCGCGACCGACGAGACCAGCTCGAAGCCGCGGCGCACGTACCACAGGACGGCATCGCGCGCGATCTTCTCCGCCTCGGCGGGATCGTCGGCGACGAGCCCCATGATATTCATCGAGACCTGGTTGTTGATCGCGAGCCCGACCGGGCATGCCTGCGCGATGCCGTCGCGATAAATCTGAATCCGATTCTGCACTTCGGGCAGCTCGACGCCGAGCGTGAAGCACAGCACGCCGAGTCCTTTCGACGCGGCGAGCGCGAACGTATCGGGATTGGTCGCGGCGACCCACAGCGGGGGATGCGGTTTCTGGATCGGCTTCGGAATCACCGACTGTGGCGGATCGACCATCCAGTAGTTGCCGCGATAGCCAAACGGATCCTCGCGCCACATCCGCGGGATCATCTCGATCGCCTCGGCCCATCGCGGGCGAGTGTCCGCGGGCGCGACATGAAAGCCCAGCAGCTCATTCATCGTGGTAGCGCGACCCGTGCCGAGCTCGACGCGCCCGTTCGACATGATATCGAGCACGGCGATCCGCTCTGCCACGCGCACCGGATGATTGAACGGCAGCACGACGACGCCGTGACCGATGCGAATCTGACGCGTGCGCTGGCTGACGCAGGCGAGAAAAACCTCGGGCGCCGAGCAGTACGAAAACTCGTTCAGGAAGTGATGCTCAACCGTCCAGACCGAGTCGTAGCCGAGACTGTCGGCGAGCTCGATCTGGGCCATCGTCTCCCAGAAGATTCGGTATTCGTGATCGGGAGTGTGCGGCTTGATCGATTCGATCTCGTAGATCAAACCCGCTTTCATTTTTCCGCGCTCCAGAGCCGCAGAAACTCACGTGCCTGGCGGCGAAAAGATCGTTTGATGTCGAAGCGCGGTCCGTGCAGGTACCAGAGCAGCTCGAGGCCGACCAGACCGCTGAAGCACTGCGTGGCGGCCCAATCCAAATCGAGATTCGCGTCGAGCGCGCCGATCTTCTTGCCCCGCTCGACGAGCTCGCGCCAACTAGCGAGCTGCTGGCGATTTATGCGGCGTATCGTACGCAACACGCGCGGACCGATTTTGTGCGATTCGAGGGCGATGATCAGCGTGAGGCGCGAGACCCAGGGATTCTTCTCATTGACCTCCGAACACAGGTCGAAGACGCGCAGGAATTGCTCGCGATAGCCTGGCAGATCGCTGGCGGGCGCGGGCGCGGCGAAGACCTCGCCCCATTCGCTCATCACGCGGTCCAAAACGGCAAGGAAGAAATCCTCCTTATCGGAGAAATGCCAGTACAGCGCGCCCTTGGTCACGCCCGCCGCCCGCGCGATTCGGGCGAGCGAGGTGCCGCGGTAGCCATAAGACGCAAATAAATCCATCGCGGCGTCGATCAACACCAGATCGAGCGTGCCGCGCCGACGCGTCGGCGGCGCAGGAGTGCGAGCCGCCTGCTTCCTTGCCTTGGGCACCATTGAACGAACGGTATGCTGAGGCAGAACAGGGCACAAGGTCAAGGGCGCGCCTATACGCACGCCCTTTTCCGCAACGCATCAGGCCACGAACCTGGTGGTTCGCGACACTTCGTGGATCCGGTCTCGCGGGAGATTTAGTTCTGATCGGAAGGTTCGCCGCTTGGGCCCTTCATGTTTCGCTCAAGGCACCATCGGTCGATCACCTCGGCGTTAAACCGCCAGTCGGTTCCAATCCGGAATCCCGGCAGTTCTCCCCGCCGCAGAAGTTTATATATGGTGGAGGGATGCACCCTGAGGTATTCAGACAGCTCCTTCACCGTCATCACTCGCGGCAGGTTGTATTTGCTCTCGGTAGCCATTTTTTCTCCAGTTCTTGGCTCTGTTATTCGGCCAAAACCAGACGGGCGACGCTCGCAGTCCTCCCTCGTTCCGCCGCTCGTCGCTACTTATCGCTCGCTTTTAACACCATAACACTTCTCAAAAATGGTCATTCGCGTCAAGAGGTGCCTATTGCCGTGACGCCGAAATTTTTCGTGCAGTGCTATCGTTCTAATTAGGAAATAATTGCACACGGCGGTCAAGTAGCGACCGCTTGCTTATCGGGAGTTGATAGTTTCACAAGTCAGAGATACGGAGATACGAGGATGAATCGCAAAACAAATCTACTTATATCCGTCAGCCTATTATTGGCTCTCTCATACTTCATCGTAACCGCGCCTCGCGCACACGCTGAAGCGGGATTCACTTTAACTAGCACTGCGTTTACCTCAGGCAGTGCTATTCCCACCGATAACAGTTGCAGCGGCGCAAACACCTCTCCGTCTCTCACATGGAGCGGAACCCCTGCGGGAACCAAATCGTTCGCGCTGATCGTTCAAGATCCCGACGCACCGCATGGAACTTTTACACACTGGATCGCATTCGACATTCCAGCGGCGGCTTCGTCGATGCCCGCTGCCGTGCCTCATACGGACGAACTAGTGGGAGGGGGTGAGCAGGGGATGAACTCCGCCGCGAAGATCGGCTACATGGGACCGTGTCCGCCGCCGGGCAAAGTTCATCACTACCATTTCGAACTCTACGCGCTTAACTCCACGATCAATCTGCCCAAGGGCGCGAGCCTCCGAGCGGTTCAAGCTGCGATGCAAGCGCATGTCATCGGGAAGGCCGAGCTAATCGGAACTTTCAGCAAGTAATCCGAGAAATACCGATTATGAAAATTTTTCTCAGGATCGTTGGCGCCGTCGTCGTGCTCGCAGTGATCTCCTTGGCGGGATGGCGCTACTACGTGGCCCATCGCGCGCGCGCGGCCGGCATTGTCTCGCAGGACATCACCCACAACGGTGACATATGGACGGCGAACATCCAGGCTCGTGTACCCGCGCCGATCGACGCCGTATATAGCGCGATGTCCGACGTGCAGAATCTGCATTCAAGCCAGATCAAGGCGGTGCGCGTCGTTTCCCAGAGCGGCAACACCAAGATCGTCGATATGGATCTCAACGGTCCCGCCGACCAGGTCATTACCGCTCGATTGCAATTCGATTACGATCCCGCGCAACATCGGATCTCTTATCACACCATCGACAGTCCCATGCTCAACACTGACGCCCACTACTCGCTCGATGACGAGGGCTCGTCCACGCTCATCACGCTTAACGAGACAACCAAGTTCTCGCAGCAGCTCCCGGTTCCCGATGGCGTCATCAAAGACGTGATCAGCCAGGTCTTCGTCGCGCAGCTCGAGGGTCTCAAGCAGGCACTGCATATTCAGACCGCCAACCAATCCGACAAGGGCGACGAAGAATTCTGAGCGCCCCGCGATGGCCGAGGTTGATGAGCATTTTCGCCGCGGTGTCGAGCTCTTCAACAGTGGCGAGTTCTTCGAGGCCCACGAGGAAATGGAAGAGGCGATGAATCTGCTCGAAGACGACACCAGCGACTGGGATTTTTATCTCGGCCTGTTGCGCGCCGCGGTCGCCAATCACAAGCTGACGCAAAATGAAGTGCAAAGCGCGATTCTGCATCTACGCGCCGCGCTCAAATTCCTTGCGCCGTATAGCGATCGGCATCGCGGGATGCGGCTGCGCGAATTCCGCGGCGCGCTCACGGCGCAGCTCGCGAAGCTGGAATCGAAAACCTGGTCGAGCGCTGCGGCGCCGCCTCGGATCGAATTCGAGACTCCATGACGAAACTCAACGCCGAATTTGCGCTCTCGGCGCCCTCGCTAAACGGATGCCCGCGATGGGATCGCGTCGAAGTCGCGATCGCGGGCCGCTCCAACGTCGGCAAGAGTTCGCTGCTCAACGCGCTCGCAGGCGAGAAGCATCTTGCGCGCACCTCGAAAACGCCCGGCCGCACGCGCCTGCTCAACTTTTTCACGATCGGCGAAGCGCTCGCGCTCTGCGATCTACCGGGCTACGGATATGCCAAGATGCCGCATGACGAGGCGGCCAAAATCGCCCACATGATGCAGGAGTATCTCACCGGGCGCACCAACCTCGCGGCGATCATGTTGCTGGTGGATTCGCGGCGCGTTCCCGGCGAGCAGGAGCTCGATATCGCCGCTATGGCTGCGGAGCATGGGCAGAGGCTAATAATCGCGGCGACCAAATCCGACAAGATTCGGCGCTCGGCACGCGCGGCGGTGATTCGCAGTTTCGCGCCGCTCAAGTTCAAGCCGATTCTCTGCTCGGCTTTCGACGGTGAGGGGATCGAGGAGCTGCGCGCGGAAATTCTCGCGCTGGCAGATTCGCCGCGCCGCTCCGGCCGCGCGGCCTCGCGATGAGCACGGCGACTCCGCAAGTCAGCGTCATTATCCCGACTTACAATCGGCACGCGATGCTGCGCGAGGCGATCGCTTCGGTGCTCGCGCAACCCGACGTTGACTTCGAGTTGATTATAGTCGACGACGGCTCGACTGATGGAACCTCGCGCCTGCTCGGCGAGCTGACTAAACGCGACCCTCGGTTGATTGCGACGCATACTGAGCATCGAGGGCCTGCCGCGGCGCGCAATCGCGGCGTCGAGCTCGCGCGAGCGTCGTGGATCGCGTTTCTCGACTCGGACGATCTGTGGGTGCCGACCAAGCTCGCGCGCCAGCTCGACTTCATGCGGCGCAATCCTGCCTATCAGATCGCACAATGCCAGGAGATCTGGATCCGCGGCGGCCGCCGGGTGAATCCCGGCGCGCGGCACGTGAAACAGGCCGGCGACATTTTCATTCGGTCGCTGCGGACCTGTCTCATCAGCCCATCCGCGGTCATCATATCTGCGAAGTTGTTTCGTCGGTTCGATGGATTCGACGATTCGATGAACGCCGCCGAAGATTACGACCTGTGGTTGCGAATTCTTATCGACCACGAAATCGGTCTGCTCGATGAACCCCTCGTTACACGCCGCGCTGGTCATCACGATCAACTCTCGCTGATGTCGGCTATCGACAGATTCAGAATCCTGGCCTTGATGAAACTGCTTGCCTGTGAACGGCTTCCAATCGAGAAGCGAATCGCAGCCGGCGACGTGCTCGTCGAGAAATGCCGCATCTATGGGAACGGACTGCGCCATCGGGGACGCATCGGTCTCGCGGAGTTCTACGACCGGATCGCATCACAAGCATCCCAGACGTGGGGCTCGCAGCCCGACGACAATTTGCGAAGCGCGCTCCGCGAGATACGCGTGGTTGTCTCGCAAAACGACGCGGATCGAGTTGCTCATGTCGACCAATGAAGAAATCCTGGAGCTCGCCAAGGACCGTCGCCTGCCCGAGACTCATCTAAAGCGCTGGTTGGCGCTCGACGACGCGTCGCGAGACGCGATTCTCGAGACCGCGCGCACGCTCAAGCTTCGCACCGGCCAACTGGTCGTGACGATCGAAGAACTGGACGAGATATCGGTGCGTGAGCAGACCACGCCGGCCGAAATCCTCGCGCGCGATTCGTTGCGGCGGATCATAGAAAACGCCGGCTCCGCGCCGGGGCGCGCCCGCGCTTTTGTCGATAAGCTCAATGCCGTCCGATTCCCTATGCTGCGCCAAACCTCCGACGATCTTGCCGCTGCAGTCGCCGCCCTTAAACTGCCTCGCGGCGTGTCGGTGGTCTTGCCCAAGGCGCTCAGCTCTGATGAGCTAGCCGTCGCCTTGAAATTCCGAACGATGGCGGAACTGGAGCGGATGCTCGCGGTGCTCGACGCGTCCCGGCCCGCGCTTGGGCGTATCCTCGACAAACTGGGCGGCAAATGAAGTTTGATCTCGACGAAATCATGATCGACCTGGAGTCGCGCGGCTCGGCGCTCGCCGAGCGCGTCGCCGCGGCTTGCGGCGATGCGACGCCGATTCGTTATGTCGAGGACGCGCGCGCTGCCGCCCTGCCCCGCGCGTCCGATCGCGATCCGTTCGGCGCCGCCAAGCGCCGGATGCTGATCATGCGGCGGCGCAGCCCGTTCCTGATGGCCTGCCCTGCCGGCTCGTCGAAGTTTGCCTGCTGCGGCTACCTGGTCCTGACGCTCGCCTCGAACTGTCCGATGGATTGCAGCTACTGCTTTCTGCAAGAGTACGTCGCCGACAATCCGGCCTTCCAGCTTTTCAGCAATTACAGTGACGCGTTCGACGAGCTCGATCGCATGCTGTACGCGTCGCCCGCGCGCAGCTTCCGCGTCGGCACGGGGGAGCTGGCCGACTCGCTCGCATTTGATTCGATCACGGCGATCAGCCGCGACTTGATCGAATTCTTCGCGGCGCGGCCGCGCCTGACGCTCGAATTCAAATCCAAGACCGCTGAGATCGACAACCTGTTAACGATCGACCCGCGCGGCCGCGTGATGGTGTCGTGGACGCTTTCGCCTGACGCGGTTTTTCGCAGCTCGGAGCATCGCACCGCCGCACCGAGCGAGCGAATCGCGGCGGCGCGGCGCGTGCTCGACGCCGGCTACCGCGTCGCGTTTCATTTCGATCCGATAATCGCGTACGAGGCCGCGGAGCGCGACTATTCGACTCTGATCGATGAACTCCTCGACACAATTCCCCCGGCGCGCATCTCGTTCGTGAGCATGGGCGGACTGCGGATGACGCCGAGCCTGCGCGCGGCGGCTCGCCGGCGGCATCCGAGCGATCCGATGTTGTGCGGCGAGGATGTGCTTGCGCCCGATGGTCGCCTGCGCGCTTTCACTCCGCTCAGGCTGCGTCTTTATCGCGCACTGGCCGACAAGTTCAAAGCTGCTGGCGCTGAAGTGCCCGCCTATCTCTGCATGGAACCCGCGAGCGTTCACCAGCGAGTATTCGGCACTGCTCCCGCAAGGCCGTCGGTGCTTGGCGAACAGCTCGCGCGCGGCGCGGAGGCAAACTCGCAATGACGCCGCGCCAGGGCGACAGCGCACGACGCGCAAAACAAAACGGCCGCGCAAATCCAGCGTCCAATGGACGCGTATCGTCGGCGCAGCATGCGAGCGAGCGCGCGATCGGCGTATTCGATTCCGGAATCGGCGGCCTCACCGTTTTGAAGGCGCTCGTCGATGCGCTCCCCGGCGAGGATTTCATCTATCTCGGCGACACGGCGCGCCTGCCCTACGGCACGAAGACCGCTGAAGTGATTCGGCGCTACTCGAAAGAGAACACCGAGTTCCTGCTCGCCAAGGGAATCAAGATGCTCGTGATTGCATGCAACACGTCGAGCGCCGTCGCGCTCGAAACGATCGCGAGCCAGACCATCGTACCCGTCGTCGGAGTCATCGAACCCGGTGCGAGGGCGGCGGTAAAAGCCTCGCGCAGCGGCAAGATCGGCGTTATCGGCACTGAGGCGACGATCGCCTCGGGCGCGTACACGCGCGCGATCCAGGACCTCAAGCCCTCGGCCGAGATTTATACGCGCGCGTGTCCCCTCCTGGTGCCGCTCGCCGAAGAAGGATGGACCGACAACCAGGTCGCGCAGCTTACCGTCGAGCACTACCTCGAGAGCCTCAAGCAAAGCGGCATCGACACGTTGCTGCTCGGATGCACGCACTATCCGCTGCTCACCGCGATGTTCGCGCAAGTGCTCGGGCCGAAGGTGCGAATCGTCGATTCCGCGACGGCGACCGCAGCGGAAGTTCGCGCGCGGCTGAAAGCGCTCAAGTTGATGCGCCGCCCGGGCCACGCGGGACGGCAGAGCTTCTTCGTCACCGAAACCCCGGACCGATTTTCCCGCGTCGGCCGCCGCTTCCTTGGACCGCAGGTCGATTCGGCGGTTAGAATCGAACGCTAGAAGCCCTCTCTCGCCAGCGATCGATTCACGCTAAGATGAGAAGGTTGGAAATCAAACTTATAGATGCGTCATCCGCCGCGGCGGGTGGACGAAACCTGATTTGACATGGCATCAGCTTTTACCGACGTAGCGAAGAAGATCTTCGGCTCCAAGAACGACCGCGAGGTTAAACGCCTCCGATATTACGTCACCGAGATCAACGGCCTCGAAGAGGAGATCTCGAAACTTTCCGACGACGAGCTGCGTGCGCAGATCGCCGAATGGAAGGAAAAGATCAGCCCGATCGAGGATCGCGAGCAGCGCGAGGAAGCCTTGCAGGACGCGCTGCCGCGAATTTTCGCCGTCGTGCGCGAGGCCGCCAAGCGCACTCTCGGTCAGCGCCACTTCGATGTTCAGCTAATCGGCGGGATGGTCTTGCACTCCGGCAAGATCGCCGAGATGAAGACCGGCGAGGGCAAGACTCTCGTCGCGACGCTGCCTGCGGTGCTGAACGCGCTCGCGGGACGCGGGGTGCACGTCGTGACCGTCAACGACTACCTGGCGCGGCGCGACTCCGAATGGATGGGGCGCGTTTACAATTTCCTCGGGCTGAGCGTCGGCGTTATCGTTCACGGCCTGACCGATCAGCAGCGCAAGGTCGCCTACGGCGCGGACATCACATACGGGCAGAACAACGAGTTCGGCTTCGACTATCTGCGCGACAACATGAAGTACAACCTCGAGGAGTACGTGCAGCGCGAGCACAACTTCGCGATCGTTGACGAAGTCGATTCGATCCTGATCGACGAGGCGCGCACGCCGCTCATCATCTCGGGCGCCTCCGAGGAATCCACCGATACTTATTACGTCGTCGATCGCGTCATCCCGCGGCTTAAGGCCGAGGAACATTATGCGATTGACGAGAAGATGAAGACCGTCAGTCTCAATGAAGAGGGCGTGACGCGCGTCGAACAACTGCTCGGCGTCGAAAATCTCTACGACCCGCGCAACATCCTGCTGCTGCATCACTGCAACCAGGCGCTCCGCGCGCACACGCTCTTCAAGCGCGACGTGGATTACGTCGTCAAAGACGGCGAGGTCACCATCGTCGATGAATTCACCGGGCGCCT
The DNA here is from genome assembly GCA_035508495.1 of Candidatus Binataceae bacterium. Taxonomy (NCBI): domain Bacteria; phylum Candidatus Binatota; class Binatia (SeqCode); order Binatales (SeqCode); family Binataceae (SeqCode); species Binataceae bacterium (SeqCode). The sequence goes on along the minus strand of DATJMX010000021.1, from coordinate 56,211 downwards.
GATGCCGGGGCGGCGCTGGAGCGACGGACTTCACCAGGCGGTCGAGGCCAAAGAGAACGTCAAGATCGAGTCGGAGAACCAGACGCTCGCGACGATCACGTTCCAGAACTACTTCCGCATGTATAAAAAGCTGTCCGGCATGACCGGCACGGCTGATACCGAGTCGGTCGAGTTCAAGCAGATTTACAATCTCGACGTGGTCGTGATCCCGACCAACATGCCGATGATTCGCGTCGACAATCACGACGTGGTTTACAAGACCGAAGATGAAAAGTTCGACGCCGTGATCGAGGAAATCAGGGACTGCAACGAGCGCGGCCAGCCCGTCCTGGTCGGCACCGTATCGATCGAGAAATCCGAGCGCGTCGCCGACAAGCTCAAGAAAACCAGCATCAAGCATCATGTGCTGAACGCCAAGAATCACGAGCGCGAAGCGGAAATCGTCTCCCAGGCAGGACGCTTTGGCGCCGTGACAATTTCGACCAACATGGCCGGCCGCGGCACCGATATCGTGCTCGGCGGCAATCCTGAGGCAATGGCAGCGGCAGAGGTTGGCACTCGCGATCCCGAGGATCCCAACTTCCGGGCCGCGCTCGCCAAGTATCGCGAGCAGTGCAAGGCCGAGCGGGAGAAGGTGCTCGAGGCGGGCGGCCTGCACATCCTCGGCACCGAGCGTCACGAATCGCGCCGGATTGACAATCAGTTACGCGGACGTTCGGGCCGCCAGGGCGACCCGGGATCGTCGCGCTTCTACATGTCGCTCGAAGACGACCTGCTGCGCATCTTCGGCGCCGATCGCCTGAAAGGCCTGATGGGCCGCATCGGCATGGAAGACAACGAGCCGATCGAGCATCGCTGGATCTCGCGCGCGATCGAAAACGCGCAGAAGAAAGTCGAGGCGCACAACTTCGACATTAGAAAACATCTGCTCGAATACGATGACGTGATGAACAAGCAGCGCGAGGTGGTCTATCACCGCCGGCGCGATCTGCTGGGCGGCGTGACGCTCAAGGACGAGGTGCTCGACCTGTGCGACGGCCTCGTCGAGGACATCGTCGCCGCGCACTGCAGCCCCGAAATCGATCCCAGGGAATGGGACTGGAAGGCGATCGACGACGCGTTCTTCCAGCAGTTCAAGTTCCGTCCGGCCTTCACTGTCAATGACGGTCCCGAGGGCGCGCCGGTAAACTCGGGCGACGATCTCATCGAGATCGCGATCGATCGCGTGCACAAGCTCTACGATACGCGCGAAATCGAGTTCACCGATCCGGTGATGCGTCAGATCGAGAAGATCGTGATGTTGCAGACGCTCGACGCGCTCTGGAAAGACCATCTGCTCGCGATGGACCATCTGAAGGAAGGCATCGGGCTGCGCGGCTACGCCCAGCAGAATCCGCTCACGGAGTATCAGAAAGAAGGCTTCACGATGTTCGAGTCGCTGATGGCGACGATGCAGCGCGACGTCGTGGAGAAAATTTATTCGGTGCAGGTGCGGCGCGAGGAGGACGTCGAGCAAATCCAGCAGCAGCCCAAGCCGCAGCGTGTGATGATGAGCCACGGCGGCGAGACTGAACCGCAGGCCCAGGAACCCGCCAAGCGCGAACCCGACAAAGTAGGCCGCAACGATCCCTGCCCCTGTGGCTCAGGCAAGAAATACAAACGCTGCCACGGCAAGTAGCGGCTCGCGCCACCGAATGTTGGCTGCAGAATAGAGGCGCGCCAGGCGCACATCTCAGTGGGGCGGGCACGGACGCCCGCCCCACTGGATTTTCAGAAATCCGATTTCGGCGATAACTAAGTATCAACCTGCGGTCACGATCTCCCCTGGTCAGGTCAGGGAGAGGAATACGAAAGCTACCCCTTGAACGCGCCGACGATTGCGTAGAACGGAACTTCGATACTGTTCTGTTTTGGATCGTCCGTCTTGATCGCCAACTGGCCGCGTAGCTGCCCATCGGGGACGCCGCGCCGCAGTAGCACCGTTATCTTGTATTCCTTGCCGGGCGTGATTGGCTCCGCGGCGGCGGTTACCGCGGGATCACTGCTCGTGATGTTCAGCACTTTCACGGATTGCCCGCCCTGGTTGCTTAACTTCAGGATCCGGATCGCGTCCTGACCGCTCTTCACGATGCCAAACGAGACCTGCTCCGGATCGAGGCTGAGATCACCGGTCACCTTGCCGAAGATATCGATCTGAAGCGGCACGCGATTCGTTGTCACCTTGATCGTGTCGTCGAAACCGCCGGCCGGCATCGTCGGCAGCATCGTGACTTTTAGTTCCGTCGGCTTGCCGGCAACCTGCTCGACCTTGATGTCTTTGTTCGAATTGGAGATCGGGCCCATCACGAATTTTGGATTACCACCGAGCAGATCGACTATCGTCACGTTCTTGGTCGCGCCCGCCCCCTGGCGCACATCGCCGAAATCGAGTTGCGGCGGCGACGATGTCACCTGCTGCTTGACGTTGCCCTGCATCGTCATCGAGAGGGTCGGATTTGCAGGATCGTTGGTGTAGGCGAGGATCGTGCGGACCTGGTGACCCTTCTGAAAATGCGTGTCGAAGCCGACATCGATCGTCGTCTCCTCACCCGGTGCGAGATGGGTCTGCTTGGGGGAGGCAACGGTGCATCCACAGGAGGTCTTCGTGCCGCGGATTTCGAGCGCGCCCTGCCCTTCGTTCTTGAGCGTGAACGTGTGCTCCACCATCTTGCCTTCCAGCGCGGAGCCGAAGTCGTAGAGCGGATTCAAGACGACAGCCTTGGGCCGCGGCCCGGGAGGCGCGTCGTTGCCACCGGGGATGAGAGGGTTTTCACTGAGCTGCGCCAATGCCGGCGCGGCACACATCAAGGCTAAGAGCATAGCGAGGAGTAGTCGTCGCATCTTTGGATGAACTCTTGCGCGGAGCGTTCCAGGGTTGAGAGATTGGAAGCGCGCGGCGCCCTTCAACTATCAATTATGGCGATGGGCGCCGCGGTCAAGAGGCTTTGCTGGTGACGACCTGCGCATTTTCCGACGCGTTCGGCACCGGCGCCGACTTCTCGTAGCGGCGCATGAAATCGGTCGCGAAGTCGCCGCGCACGAAATCCGGATCGTGCAGGATCTTGATATGGAGCGGGATATTGGTCTTGATCCCGTCGATCATATACTCGCGCAGCGCCGCCTTGGCGCGCGTGATGACTTCCTTGCGGGTCGTTGCGTGCACGATGACTTTGGCGACCAGCGGATCGTAATGCACCGGCACGCGATAGCCGTCGTAGAGCGCCGTTTCGACTCGCACACCGAGTCCGCCCGGTGAATGATGGTTCGACACCACGCCCGGTGAGGGTATGTGCCGCTCGGGATCCTCGGCGTAGATGCGGAACTCCATCGCCGCGCCGCTGAAGGTCAGCTGCTTCTGCTTGAGCGAAAGTCCCTCGCCCATGGCGAGCCGGATACTTTCCTTGACCAGGTCGATGCCGGTGACCATCTCGGTCACGCCGTGCTCGACCTGGATCCGCGTGTTCATCTCGATGAAGTAGAACTCATTATCGGGCGCGAGCAGGAATTCGACCGTACCGACGTTGGAATAGCCGACGACGGAAGCGGCACGCACGGCTGCCTTGCCCATCTTCTGCCGCAGCCGATCGGTAAGGACCGGGCACGGCGACTCCTCGATAACTTTCTGATGGCGCCGCTGTATCGAACAGTCGCGCTCGCCAAGATGGATCACGTTGCGCTGGTTATCCGCAACGATCTGAAACTCAACGTGGCGCGCGCGCTCGAGGTACTTCTCGAGATACATCGTCTTCGAGCCGAACGCCGCTTCCGATTCGCCCTGCGCGATCGGAAACATCCGCGCGAGCTCGTCCGCGTCGCGCACAACGCGCATCCCTTTGCCGCCGCCGCCGGCCGCAGCCTTGATAAGAACCGGATAGCCGAGGCGCTTGGCGTCGGTCTGAGCGTCGCGCAGTTCGGTAACGCCTTTGCCGTCGCTGCCGGGCAGTACAGGAACGCCGGCGCGAATCATGATGCGCCGGGCGCGCGGCTTGTCGCCCATCAGACGGATATGCCTCGCGCGCGGCCCAACAAAGGTCAGACCCGAGCGCTGGCATGCTTCCGCGAAGTCACCATTCTCAGACAGGAAGCCGTAACCCGGATGCACCGCGTCGGCGCCGAACGTCGTCGCGGCGCTGAGCACCGATGGGATACTCAGATAGCTGTTCTCTGCGGCGGGCGGGCCGATACAAACCGACTCGTCAGCCATCCTGACGTGCAACGCGTCTTTGTCGGCAGTCGAGTAGATGGCGACGGTGTCAATCCCCAACTCGCGGCATGCGCGAATGATCCGGATTGCGATCGTGCCGCGATTGGCGACCAGCAGCTTCTTAATCATCGCCGCCTCCGTCAGGCCACTTCGAGAATCATCAGGGGCTGACCGTACTCAACCGGCTGAGCATTCTCCGCAATGATGCGCACGATACGGCCGGCCGCGGGCGCCTCGATCTCATTCATCATCTTCATCGCTTCGATGATGCAGAGCGGCTGCCCCTTGCGAACCGACGCCCCTTCCTCGACGAACATGGCGGTGTCGGGTGACGGCGAACGGTAGAAGGTTCCGACCATCGGGCTTTCGATCAATTTCTGATTGGGTCCGAGCTCAATGGCGCCAGCCGCGCTGGCGTCCTCGGTCTTTGCTTCGAGGTGCCTGGCTCTTGGCGCGGGACGGACCGGCGAGACTGCTCGCGCGCTGATTCTTCCAGCTCCATCGGCTTCTTCGGGCGCGGCCCTATCAGCACCGCCGCGCACGAGCCTGACCTTGCCCTTCTTATCCTCGATTTCGAGCTCAACCAGCCCATAGTCACGCATGAGGACCAGCAGGGCCTTGATATCGCGAGTTTCCATCTGCTCTCCGCGCGCCTTGTCGGCGAGTGACCGGCTTCGATCCCTGGCTTCGCCTGAACGCACGCTCAATTACTCCCCTTTGTGGCAGCGTCTAGAAATGTCCGCGCTGCTCTAAGCGCGAGATAATAGCTCTCTGCACCAAATCCCATAATTCTGCCTATTGCAACATCAGCGATCGTGGAGTGATGGCGAAAGGGCTCACGCTTATAGACGTTCGAGAGATGCAATTCGATTGCTGGAATCCCCACACCTAGGATCGCATCCCTGATTGCGACGCTCGTATGCGTGTAAGCACCGGGATTTATTAGCAAAATATCACTCTTGCCGCGCGCGGCCTGGATTCGATCGACGATCGCGCCTTCGCTGTTCGATTGAAATGTCTCGACCTTGAGTCCGAGCTCCTCTCCCATCGCCTTGAGCTGCCGATCGATGTCATCGAGCGTCGTCCGCCCGTAGACTTCCGGCTCACGTACACCCAACAGATTCAGGTTCGGGCCATGTACGACCAGCACCGCCCCTTGCCGAGCCCGCGTCAGCGCTCCGGGCTCGGCTGCCGCCGAAGTCGCTCTCCTCCGCTTCGCCATCCTGTCTATCTTATACTAAAGGGCATTGAATCCCACGCCCTTGACTACTGCAAGTGAGGGAGGCGATGCCTATCCACCGGGCAGTTTGGATGCCTGTCGAAGCGGTGAGCAGATTCCCTCGGTCGGGTGATCCGGCCTACTCTTCTTCGGTGTCTTCGACGCCGCGCGAGCGGATGGCCTCCTGGTAAACCTCGCGACGGCTGCGGCCCGTCGCCTTGGCGATAACCGAGCTCGCCTGCTTCAGGCTCAGCCCCGCTTCAAGCAGCATCCCGAGCGTAACGGCACCCGCTTCCTCACGAACGTCGTCGGTCGCGCCTGAGACAACGAGGGTCACTTCGCCTAATGGTGGATTTTCATTGAAGCGCCGCACGAGGTCGTCCAAAGAGCTGCGCGCGATTTCTTCGTAGGTCTTCGATATCTCTCGCACGACGGCCGCGACGCGTAAGGGTCCGAACACGGCGCTCATTTCTTCGAGCGTCGAGCTGAGCCGCCGCGCTGCTTCATAGAAAACGATAGTGCGCGGCTCCGTCGCCAACTCCTTGAGTCGTGAGCGGCGCGCCGAGTCGCGCGGCGGAAGGAAGCCTTCGAATACGAATCGATCGGTCGGAAGCCCTGCGACCGACAGCGCCGCGATCGCTGCCGACGGCCCAGGTATCGCGACGACACGAATCGCGGCCTCATGAGCGGCACGCACGAGACGATATCCAGGATCGGAGATCGCCGGCGTGCCCGCATCGGTGACCAGCGCGATCGCCGCGCCGCCGCGCATCCGCTCGATCAATTCCGGCACGCGCCGCTCTTCGTTGTGCTCGTAATAACTGATGGTTGGCGTTCGAATCTGGTGCGCAGCGAGCATGCTCCCTGTGCGACGCGTGTCTTCGCATGCGATCAATTCGACATCAGCAAGCGTCTCGACCGCGCGCGGCGACAGATCACCCGGATTTCCGAGCGGCGTTGCAACGACGTAAAGCACGGCGCCGCGGCCCGTCTGTTTATCGACTTGAGCACTCATTAGAATTGCCGGGACTGATGTTCGTGAGGTGCGACTGTGGCGGCAGGCAAGGCCATTCTCTTGATCTCGTGTATCGATCGCCCGGGTATCATCGCCCGCGTCTCCGGTCATCTGTATGACCTGGGATGCAACATTATCACGTCGGCCCAGCACGCCGACGATCAGGACGGTCACTTTTTCTGGCGCATCCATTTCGAGAGCCTCCGCCTGCCGATCGATCAACTCGCGCACGAGCTCGATACGACGATGTCCGGTATGCTGCAGTGGGAAAAATTGCATTGGCGCCTGTACGACGTGGCGCGGCGCGATCGCGTCGTGATCATGGTCTCGAAGCTCGCGCATTGCATGATGGATCTGCTGAGCCGCAATCGCTTCGGCGAGTTCGACGGCGACATCGCCGGTATCGTCAGCAATCATCCCGATCTCGAAGAGCTCGCGCGGCCGTTCGGGATCCCGTTCTCGGTCATCAAGGTCACCAAGGATAACAAGGCCACCGCCGAGCAGGCGCTGCTCGAAAAACTCGAGGAACTAAAGGCCGACGTCGTCGTGCTCGCGCGTTACATGCAGGTGCTCTCGGGCGATCTGCTGCGCGCGTGGGGTAAGCCGATCGTGAATATCCATCACAGCTTCCTGCCCGCGTTTGCCGGCGCGCGCCCCTACAAGCAGGCCCACGATCGCGGCGTGAAGCTGATCGGCGCGACCGCGCATTACGTGACCGAAGATCTCGACGAAGGCCCAATCATCGCGCAGGCCACGACGGAAGTATCGCATCGCGACACCGTCGCCGATTTGACGCGCAAAGGCCGCGACCTCGAAGTAGCAGTCCTCGCCCGCGCCGTGCGCGCCCATCTGAATCGCCAGGTGATGACCCATCACAACCGCACGATCGTGTTCGACTAGCCTTGCGATGCGCTATTCGAGGAGTGACATTCCTCAGAGCCGTCGATTTAAGTGGCACGCTTTCGCGCGGGCGCAGCGATATAAGAAGCAACATCCTTGCGGCTGGCCCCCATCCGGAGCAGCGAACGAACCATCAGATCGATACTGACCGATGGATCGGCCGCTTCCATCTTTGCGATCCGCGACTGACTTGAACCGAGCAGCCGCCCGAGCTGCTCCTGGGTCATGCTCTGGCGGCTCCAGCGATCTTTGACCGCCCTGGCCAGGAGCCTTGGTCATTCGTAGCGTCCTATGTCAGAAATGACATGACAGCAAGCGCGCCGAATTCTTGAAGCGATTGTTGCTTCGATGTATTTCGCGGCCGCGTCGCAGACTTGAACGAGTTACGGCTCGGCTTGCGATGCGGTATATGTCGCTCGTCGAGGAGGGACATTGCCGATGGCTGACGCGAATTATGATTGGAACGTGCTGGTCGATGATCTGAACCGCCTGCTGCGCCTGCGCACGACGCCGATTGGGATGAAGCTGTTTGCGACGGTCGAGGAGATGGAGGCCATCCCGAAGATTCGCCGCCCCAAATCGATTCACACGACCGACCAGATTGTTGCGCAGGCAGCGCGCCTCGGATGGACGGTCGGCATCACCGCGAAAGACCTCGTTGGGGCCCAATGCGCCGCAGTGATCGGACTTCATCCGCGCGACGAGGAATGGCTCTCCGGCAAAGGCATGGCCGGCGTGTGGTACGAAACGATCAAGGACTCTTCCGCGCATCAGGATGCAATGGATCTCGCACCTTACGGGCTCCACACCGCGATGGCGGTGTCGCCGCTCGTGTCAGGACGGCTCAATCCGCCCGACATCTGCCTCATCTACGCGACGCCGGGACAAATGATCATTTTGATCAACGGATTGCAGTGGTCGGGCTATCGCAAGTTCAACTGGAGCGTGGTTGGAGAATCGTCGTGCGCCGATTCATGGGGACGCGCGCTCAAGACTGGAGAGCCGAGCCTCTCGATTCCGTGCTTCGCCGAGCGCAGGTACGGCGGCGTGCTCGACGACGAACTCTTGATGGCGATGCCGCCGAGCTACCTCTCCAAAACCATCGAAGGCATGAAGCGCCTCGCCGCCAATGGCTTGCGCTATCCGATCCCGCAATACGGCGTCCAGTCCGACGCCCGCGCCGGGCTCGCGGTGTCGTACGGGTCGAGGGACAAAGCCTAGTCAGCCGGGGCGCGCTTTGATTTTGCGGACGAGGCGGCTCGTGAGGGCTTGATACTGAGGACGGGACACGGCGCTTCGCGCACGACTCTTTCCGCGACGCTGCCGAGAATCAGCCGACGCAAGCCTCGCCGACCATGCGTCGCCATCACGATGAGGTTCGCACGAAGACGCTTCGCCATCTGTAACGTTTCGAGCCCGGGATCGCCGATGGCGACGTGGATTTCGCAGTTAACTCTCTTGTCCAGCTTCCGGACCGCCAGCCGTTCGAGTTTGGTGCGTGCCGCCGTTTCCATCTTGCCGAACGGCAAAGCCACTTCCGGCCCCGGCGGCATCGGAACGACATGCAGCAGATGGAGGGTCGCGCCGCGTTCTTCGGCGAGGCCGGCGGCGATACGCAACGCCGAAGCAGAGTTAGCATCGAAGTCAACCGGACAAAGAATCCTGTCGAAGCGGGCCATATCGATCCTCGCGGCCGTCAACCACACGCGAAGCGGCAGCCAGCGCGATTATGGTACTTCGCGAAGTCAGGTTGAAGCACTGCGAGGCAAAAGCTGGGGGGCCGCAAAAGGAGCGGCCGGCGAGCGGGGATGATCCAGGCTCTCGCCGGCAGCTTCACTCAGATATGCGAGTCGACTTGCGCTATTCGGCCGCGACTGCCGGAACGAAGCCTACCGAGCCGTCGCGGAGCCGGACCTGGAGCCAGTCGCCGCCGATCGCGGTCACTTGAATGTACCGACGCTGATGGACCGTAGCGACGATATCGCTATTGGGGTCGGGTTGCTCATAAACTTTCGCGGTCTTCGTCAAAAGGAAGCGCTTGTTGACCGGCTTCAACTGGAGTTTGCCGCCCGGAGCTGAGTCGTCGTCCGCGCTTGCGGACGCGTCGGAAGCGGAGGCCGCAGATTCGGCTGATTCTTCGGGGTCCGATGTGGCAGGAGGAGCTGACTTGGGATCGACATACTTGGTGTCGAGCGCATGGGCCTGGTCGTACTCGTACTGGGCGTCGATCTCGTGGCCCGGTGTCGCGCGCAGCAGTTCTGCTAGCTGGTAGTGAGCATCGGCGTTGGTCGGATCGAGTCCCGCTGCTGTGACGAGTTCCTGCTCAGCCTGCGCTGGATGATTTTCCTTGCTGAGCGTCTGGCCGAGACCGATACGATAGTTGGCACGCGATTGATCGAGCGCCACCGCCGCGCGGTATTGCTGCTCCGCGAGGAACCATCGCGACTGATCGAAGTAGATTCGCGCGAGCTGCGCGTGCGCTGCGGAATCGTGAGGATTCAGCTCAACCGCGGTCATGAACTCTTCTTCCGCGAGCGCAAGATTATGCTCGCTCGCATACACGCCGCCGAGCGCAAGATGCGCGCGCGAGTCGCCCGGATTCACGCGCACCGCATGCAGATAGTCTTTCTCAGCCTCCTGCGTGCGGCCCTCTGAGAGAGCCTTGTCGCCCTCGGTCATCCAGTCTTCGGTCGCCATTCTCTGGCATCCGCTGACGACCAGCAGCGCGATGAATAGCGATGCGATGACTCCAAGGAAGTATGTCTTCATTGCCTTCTCCTCCCTGGCCACGGGAATCGGAGGCCAGCGCGGAAGAGGGCAATCGACGTGCCATCGTCGGACGCTTCGGAAAAATCTACATATGAGCCCAATTTTAAGCGTGAACCGTGAAATTTATTCCGAGCGAGATTGGCAACCCTCTTCTTCCAGTTACTTCGGCCACTTGGCCGGACGTCCCGCGAAGGTGAGCACCTGCGCCACGTGCGCCGGATCGAGACCGTCGGAAGCATCCGCAACCCAAAGGCAGAAGTCGATCAGGTCAGCGTCGATTTCGGCCTCGGGCGGACGTGGCTCGTAGCGGCTCCAGAAACCATAGACCATCGCCATAGAAGGACGGCCGCGGCCGAGGTCCGCGAGCTCGAGCGCGTACAAGTGCTCGTTGGCGGAGCGCCAGTAAACGCGCCCTGCGCGTTTGCCGACCGCGCGCTCGATCGATTCGGCAACTTCAGGCCGCACGTCGAGCTCCTGCTCCCAGAGAAGAGGGTCGGCGCGCAGCCCGGCCAGATCCTGCGCATCGGGCGTGATGAATTTCATAGACGGCTCCCCACGACGCGATTCAAAAAGGGAATGATTGCCGCGACGAGATCGGGACCGCGATCATCTTGCAGAAAATGCGCGGCGCGATCGAAAAGAATTGGTCCCTCGGCATGCGGCAGCAGCTCCTTCATCCGATTGGCGTACTCAATCGGAAACACGTTGTCACCGGGCGCCCACAGGAGCAGCGCCGGCGTGTGAGCAAGCTCGCCCAAGCGGCCCTGGATCATCTCGATGTCGGCCCAGCCGCGATCGCCATTACGCAACGGAATCGTGCGCGGCCATGTCAGCACGACACTGTCGGACTCGGACTCATCGAAGACGTGGTGATAAGCACGTTTCTCGGCGTCGCTCATGCCGCGTTTCGTGATCGCCGATGGACCGGCATGCGAAAGCACCTTGAAGCGCTTCATCAGAAGCTGCCCGATAAGCGGCGCATGCCACGTCGTCCAGGGCAGCGGTGATTTGTGAAACTTGCCGACATAGTCGGTGAAGAGCCACGTATTCATCAGCACCAGCGCCGCGAGGTTGTTGAGCCGCTGAAGCGCGGCGCCCACGCCTTGAGGCCCGGCCCAATCCTGCCCGACGACGACGAAGCCCCTCAGCTCGAGCTGATCGATGAACGACACCATATCGGCAATGTGATGCGCGAGCGTGAGCTGCGCATCGATACGCGGATGGTCCGAGTATCCGGCGCCGATACAATCCGGCGCGAGCACCCGATAGCCGGCACCAGTGAGCGGCTTGATAAAGTTGCGATAGAGAAATCCCCATGTCGGATTGCCGTGCAGGAGCAGCACCGGGCGCGCATCGCGCGGTCCCTCATCGACGTAGGCCATCCTGCGGCCGTTGACAACGATCGATTTCTGCTCGAACGGAAAGATGTCGCGCAACCACTGCGGCTTCTCATTCATATGCGACGAATCTAACCGCACCGCGGCAGCGACTCAAAAGGTGACGCGGCCGCACTGGATGTCACCCAACATTGGTCCGATCATGGACGGAAGGAGTTTGCGCGTGAAAGGACAAAACTCGGAGACGCTGATGTTGAAGGGGCGAGGCTCCGACGAGGAGTCCCGCACCGTAATCAAGGTTGGGTCGAGCTTTTACGTGCGCGCCTCGTCGCTGACGTCGCGGCGCGCGACGCGCGTGCTCGCCAACGGCGAGAGCTTCGCCGTGTTCGAAGGCGGTGGCGACATCCTCGAGACGCCGGATGAGCCGCTTGGCTTTTTCCATCGTGATACGCGCTATCTCAGCCGTTTCGAGATGCGGATCGCGGGCGAAGTCCCATACTTTCTGAACTCATATGCGAGCCGTGAGAACGCGCAGCTTCGGATCAACCTCAGCAATCCCGACCTGGGCGTGCGCGGCGAATCGATCGATCTGCCGCGCAGCTCGCTACAGATCGAACGCAACTGGGCGATCGCGGGCGCCGCGTTATTTCATAAGGTCCTCGTGCGCAGCTTTGCTGAGGTTCCGATCGAAGTTCCGCTCGATTTTGTCTTCGGCGTCGATTTCGCCGATCTCTTTGAAGTGCGCGGCTACCGGCGCAACAGCCTCGGTCAGCATTTTATTCCCACGTCCACGGGCCGAACCGTCGAATACGAATATCAGGGCCTCGATAAGGTGAAGCGGCATACGCGCGTCGTTTTCGAGGATACTCCGGAATCGCTCGACACCGGCCATGCTTCATACCTTCTGACGCTCCAACCTGGAGAGCAGAAGGAACTGGAGATTCGAATTATCGCTGATGCCGCCGAGAGTGACGGCGCATTGAGCGCGCATCCGGTTCAGTTCGACGAGGCGCTCGCGCAGCGCCGCTCCGAAATCGCGCGGTTGGACGCCGAGTGGACGGCGATCTCGGCGAGCAACGAGTCGCTGGATTCGCTCCTGCGCCGATCTTCAGCCGACCTGACTTCGCTCGTCCGCTTCGCGCCCGACGAGATGTTCATGATGGCGGGCGTGCCTTGGTTTGCGACGCTGTTCGGCCGCGACAGTATCCTGACCGCGCTCTTCGCCCTGCCCTTCAATCCTGCGCTCGCCGAGGGAACGCTCACGACGCTGGCGAAGTTGCAGGGCACCGAAGTAAATCAACGCCGCGACGAGCAGCCCGGCAAAATCGTTCATGAGATCCGCGGCGGCGAACTGGCCGCAATCGGCGAGGTGCCCTTCGGCCGCTACTACGGCAGTGTCGATTCGACGCCGCTATTTCTCTGGCTGCTCGGCAGCTACGTCGCCGCGACCGGCGATCTAAAACTGGCAGAGCAGCTCTGGAGCAACGTCGAGCGCGGAATCGAATGGATCGAGAAGTGGGGCAAGCGCGACGGCGATCCTTACGTCACGTACATCCGCGAGACACCGCGCGGCCTCGCCAACCAAGGCTGGAAAGACTCCTTCGACGGCATTTCGCACGCTGACGGCTCACTGGCACGCGCGCCGATCGCGCTCTGCGAGGTGCAGGGCTACGTCTATGCCGCATACACATCGCTCGCCGATGTGGCGCGGCGTCTCAATTTTCATGATCTCGCGGACAAGCTCACCGAACGCGCCGCCTCGCTCAAGGAGAGCTTCGCGCGCGATTTCTGGCTCGATGATGAGCGCATCGTTGCCCTCGCACTAGACGGCGATCGCAAGCCGTGCCGTGTGATGACCTCGAACGCCGGGCATTGCCTGGCGACCGGCCTCCTCGAGCGCAATCACGCCGAAGCGCTGGCCGAGCGCCTGATCAGCGAGGAGATGTTCACTGGATGGGGCGTGCGGACCCTCAGCGGCCGCGAGCGCCGCTACAATCCGATGAGCTATCACAACGGCTCATTATGGCCACACGATAACGCGATCGTCGCCGCAGGTCTCGCGCGGATCAAAGGACGACGCGGCGTCGCGCGCATCTTAAATGGCCTGCGCCAGGCCGCGGATTATCTCGGCACCGGCAGCCTGCCCGAGCTGTTCTGCGGATTTCCGCGCGATGAGCGTCTCGGCCCGGTGCCCTATCCCGTCGCATGCCATCCGCAGGCCTGGTCAGCGGCATCAATCTTCATGATTCTGCGCGCGATGCTCGGGATGGAGATTCGCGCTTTCGATTCGAAGCTCGTCATGGATTCGCCGACGATGCCGGAATGGCTCGATTGGCTGAAGATCGAAAACCTCAAGGTCGGCGACGGCGCCGTTTCGTTAATCGTCCGGCGCGTTCCAGAGGGCGCGTCGATCGGAATCCTCGAAAGGCGTGGCGACGTCACCGTCGAAGTCCTCAAGTGAGCGCAAATCCCACTCGAACTTGCGCTCGCTGTGCGGCGCTGCGTTAATCATTGGTAGAGATATTATTTCGATTGCGCGGCGTCGCACCTGAATGCATGCGCATGCGACTCACCGAAGCGCACGCGCCGCTCTCTCGCAGTGTCCGGGGAGAGAAAGTTTGGAAAAAAATGACTATGGCACGAGCTTGAACGGCCGCCGTCTGCGTATCGCCCAGGTAGGACCGCTTTATGAGCGCGTGCCGCCGAAGTTGTACGGCGGCACCGAGCGGGTGGTTTCCTACATCACCGAGGAACTGGTGCGGCGCGGCCATGATGTCACGTTGTTCGCGTCCGGTGACTCCAAGACATCGGCGAAGCTTGTTCCGGGATGCGAACAGGCGCTGCGCCTGCTCGGCAAGCCCGACCTCGGGATGTCGCTGCAGCTTCCGATGCTGACCGACGTGTTCAGCACAGCGCGCGAGCGCTTTGATGTAATTCATTCACATATTGATTATTGGGTATTTCCCTTTGCGCGGATGAGCGGCGTGCCCACCGTCTCGACGATGCACGGCCGGCTCGATATTGAAGACCTGCACACCGTTTATCGCCGCTTCCCCGAGGCGCCGCTGGTTTCGATCAGCGACTCGCAGCGCCAACCGCTGAAGGACATGAACTGGGTCGCCACGGTGAGCCATGGCCTGCCGCGCGACCTGCTGCAATTTAACCCGAACCAGGGCAAGTACCTCGCGTTTATCGGGCGGATATCGCCGGAGAAGCGCCCCGACCTCGCCATTGAAGTTGCGAAGCGCGCCGGCATACCGCTGAAGATCGCCGCTAAAGTCGACGCCGTCGATCGCGAGTACTATCAACAAAAGATCAAGCCGCTCATCGAGGGCCCCTTCGTCGAATATATCGGCGAGATCAACGATCCGCAGAAGAGCGAATTCCTCGGCAATGCGCTGGGACTTCTCTTCACGATCGATTGGCCCGAGCCGTTCGGCCTTGCGATGATCGAAGCCCTCGCGTGCGGCACGCCCGTAGTAGCGCGTCCCTGCGGTTCGGTTCCCGAGGTGCTGCAGCCTGGTGTGACAGGCTTCATGGCGAGCGAAGTCGATGACCTCGTCGCCGCGGTGAAGAAACTGGAATCGCTCTCGCGCGAGCGCTGCCGCCAGGAATTCGAACAGCGCTTCTCGGTCGAGCATATGGTCGAAGGCTACGAAGCCGTGTACCACAAGCTGATCGACGCAAATCGCCCGGTCTCCAGCATCCCAGCGTTGGAAGGAACGGAAGTCCGCGCCAGCTAAACATTTCTTTGCAATAACCTCGTCCGCGCGGAGAGAGAGGTCGCGCGGCGCGGCGGATGCGATTCTTTTTCGCAAGCGCCGTGACGCGCGGGTGAGGGTGCAGCGCTCGCAGCTTGGCAGAATCTGAGCAACGGGCGTTGCTGCATCCTCCCGACCCAGCACCCTCACCCGGGGCGTGGACACAGGCCGAGTTCCAGGCGACCCCACGGAGCGTTGCGGGCAAGGTTTGTTTCAGAGCGCTCCGTCGCCCAGCTTCGTTCAAAAAAAGACGGCGCCGCGATCTCTTGATCGCGGCGCCGCTCTGCTTTTGGAATTCGTAATCTACTGCGCGGCGCGCTGTAGGCCCGGCGTCGCCAGGGACAGGCCGCGGACCTGCTCGTGGTACAGATGCGCATATGTTCCGCCGCGCCGGAGCAGATCTGCATGCGTGCCGACTTCCATCACCTCGCCGTGATCGAGCGACACAACGAGATCGGCGTTTACCGCGCTGCGCAGACGATGCGCGATCAGGAAGACCGTGCGGCCTTCGATCAGGCGCTCCATCGCGTCGTGGATGAGGTTCTCCGACTCCGAGTCGACCGCCGAGGTTGCTTCGTCGAGAATGACGACCTTGGAATCCTTCAGGAACGCGCGTGCAATTGCGATGCGTTGACGCTGGCCGCCTGAAACCTTCACGCCGCGCTCGCCGATCACCGTATCGAGGCCATTCGGCAGGTTTTCTGTAAACTCGCGCAGATTGGCCAGGTCGAGCGCCTGCATCAGCATCTCGTCCGTCGCGTCAGGGCGCGCATAGAGCAGGTTGTCACGCAGACTGACGCTGAACAGCAGCGCGTCCTGCGCCACGATACTCACGCTGGCGCGTAACGATTTGAGCGTATAGTGGCGAACGTCGCGCCCATCGAGCAGCACGCGCCCGCCGGTCGCATCGTAGAAGCGCGGGATAAGATTCGCGAGCGTCGTCTTGCCGGCGCCGGACCGTCCCACCAGCGCCACCTTGAATCCACCCGGAATGTTCAGATCGATTCCCTTGAGCACATCGCGACGCGGCTGCCCGTTGTACGGCGCATACGAAAAGGTTGCGTTCTCAAACCGCACCGAGCCGCGGCGCACTGCGAAAGGTCGAGCGAGCGGATGGTCGGTGACTTCGGGCCTGAGGTCAACGAAGTCGAAGATCCGTTCGATCGCTGCGAGCGAGGACGAGACGATAACCGAAAGCTGGGTGAAGCGCTCGAGCGGCAAGTACAGGAATCCCAGGTAGGAGAAGAACGCGATCATGGTGCCGAGCGTCGTCGAACCGTGCATCACCATCGCGGCACCGGCCCAGATAACGATCGTCGGCGCCGTGCGCGTGAAGAGCTGGATCAGCATCTCCTGCCGCGCTGCCAGCCGCACCTTGTCGATCGTGCGATCGTAGAGTTCGCGATTTCGTTCGCGGAACTGATCGACTTCGTAGTCCTCGCGCACGAACGCTTTGACCGTTGCCACGCCCACCACCCGCTCGTGCACTTCGCCCGAGATAAGTTCAGTCGCGCGCTGCATGCTATGGCTGACCGCTTTGATTCGCGGTGAGAAGTAGCGCATGAAGCCGACCCAAACAGGCGCAATACAAAGTGCGATCAGCGCGAGTTTCCAGTCGAGTGCGAACAGCGCGACCACGACGAGGACCAGCGACACCGCATCCATCCAGACGTCGATCAGCGCGGAATCCACAAGCTCGTGCGCCTTTGCAACGTCATTGAGCACCCGTGAAACGATCGATCCCGAAGGATTACGATCGAAGAACGAATGCGGCAGCCGCTGAAGATGCGAGAAGAGTTTGCACTGAAGCTCGAAAATCAGCCGATTACCCGCGAGACCAGCCCAGTAGTTGCGGTAGTAGCTGGCGACCGACTGGATCACGTACAGCGCGATCATCGCGATGCTGATCGCCGCGAGCTTGCCCGGCGCCGACACTCCGAGATGAACAACGTGCGCGAGCGCGATACACCATCCGTCGATCGTCCGGTTGATGCCATCTAGATGGGGATGCGCCGAGAGCAGAACGTCAACGATGTATTTAAAGGCGAGCGGGAACGCGAGCGGCAAAGCGAATTTGCCCACACCCATCAACGCCGCGCCAATCACCAGTCGCAGATGCGGCCTGATGAATGACAGGAAGCGCATCAAAGGAGAGTGGTCTGAAAAATTTACGCTGTCGGAATCCATGACAACCTCGACCCTCCGGGTCTCGAAAAAAGATTGAGAACGTCGAGTGCGGTTGAAGGGCGATAAACGCAAGCCGTGTGCCTCGCGCAGAAGCGCGTCGAACCACGCGGCTTGCGATTATTTCTCGCAGCTTCTGAGAGCTCATATACGATATCGTCGAGCAGCTACCCGATATCGCCAAAGCCCGATTGCACCATATGGTTCTGCCTCTTCGCCGGGCAGAAGGTTCGGAGTCCGGTTGGCACGCTAAACGCTACAAAGGGGCTCTTCGGATTTTTTCAAAAAGCGATTCGGGATGGCCTCGAACGTCCAGCGAAAACACGCCGAGTGCGAGGCGAACTTGCGTCAACCGGTTGTCAAGCTTGAGGCGAGCAGTGCCGCGTCCGCCTCGACGATCATCGCGGCGATCGTTCTGCTGCTCATTTACCAGGGTTACAGCCTTTCGATCGTCGGCGTAGCCTCACCGTGGATCGCCAAGAGTTTCGCGCTCGATGAAACGCAGCTCGCGAAATTGTTTGCGTGGATGTCGGTGTCGGCGTTTGGCTCGCTCATTCTCGCGCGCCTTGCCGATCGCGTCGGCCGGCGCCGCATCATTCTGCTGAGTCTTTATATCGCGCCCATGTTCGCCGTTGGCGCGGGACTCGTACACACGCCCGCCCTTTTTGCCCTGTTCGAGATCCTGATTTCCGCGCTGCTTGGAGGCTCGGTATCGTCGGCGATCGTGTTGCTCGCGGAAGAGCTCCCGTCCGAGCGGCGCGCTGCCGGACAAGCTTTCGCCGCACTCGCGAGCGCGATCGGCGGTGTGCTCAGCTACATCGTGATCCCCTTTCTTTTGCAGTTTGGATATTCGTGGCGATGGCTGCTCGCGCCATGCGTCGGCGGGATCGCGCTCGCATTTCCTGTCGCGCGGATGCTGCCCATCGAAGACCGATGGGCGCGCTCGGCCTCGAGCACTCCCACCTCGGCGTCGCGGTTTTATGACGTCTTCCATCCCATCTATCGGCTGAGAGCGCTGACGCTCCTCGCCTGCGCCGCGCTCGACACCATCGCCGGCACGGCGGTAAACGGCTGGCTCTACTTCGAAGCGGTCTCGGTAATGGGCCTCTCTCCCCAGCGCGCCAGCACGTTGGTCGTCGCGGGGATGGTCGTCGGAATGGTGGGATTTCCGATCGGCGCGTGGACATCGGAGCGCTTCGGACGCGTGCCCACTGTCGCATGGGTAGGAGGCGCGGCATGGCTCGGCGCGTTGGCATTTTATCTCGGGCCGCCGCGCAGCATGACGCTGCCATTTCTCTGGATGCTCGCCGCGTATTGCTGGTTCAAGCTCGCGTCGGGAGTGATGACCGTCGGCGCTAACTCCGCGGCAACCGAACTTTTCCCGGTCTCACTGCGCACGACGATGATCGGATGGCAGGGGATCACGGCGGCGGTCTTTTCGATGCTCGCGCAGATTTTGATCGCGACGCTGGTCGTGCCGCTCGGCGGTCTCACGCGCGTCATCGGATATTTCGCGATGCTGGGTTTTCCGAGCGCGGCGCTGTTCGCCGCCTTCATCACTGAAACTCGCGGCCTGCCGCTCGAAGTCGCAGCTAAGGAAGACGAGTGGATTGCCGCACAGAACGCTCGCAGACATGACGGCAAGTAACGCGGACTAAACTGTGATTATCAGCGCGAAGAGGGCCGCGACTGGCCGGCTCGCGAGGAGCGTGGCGTTCGGCGCATTGAGCCTGACGCTCGCTTTGTGTGCGCGCGCACACGCGAGCGAGCACCGCCATTTGCGTCACAGCCGCGGAGTTCATGCGACCGCGACCGTTACTCCTTCGCCGACACCTACCGCGTCACTCACACCAGTAGTGCTCATCGCAGGCGGCACCGGGATTGTGAGTATCGCTCCGACGGGCGAAGGTCCGGCAGTATTGGAAACCGCCGAAATCTACAACGCCGATCTCGGAAAATTTCTGCCGATCGTTTCGATGACGGGTCCGCGCGATCGCGACAGCGCGGTCAAGCTCGCGAACGGTGAGATCCTGATCGTTGGCGGCGTCGATACGATCCTTGTTCCGCTCGCCGCGTTTCCCGGACCGGTGATGCCGTGGATTCTTCGCTCAACCGAACTCTTCGATCCGGCCAAGGGCGTTTTCACACGCGCCGCCGACATGACCGCTGCTCGCGACGAGCCTACTGCGACGCTGCTTAATGACGGCGCGGTGCTCATCGTGGGTGGCGGCGCGGACAGCGCCGAGATCTACGATCCAACCGCAAACAAGTTCGTAGCCGTCGGCGACCCTATTGCCGGCCGCTACGGTCAGACCGCGACTCTGCTCGCTAATGGCAAGGTTCTGATCACCGGAGGCGGCGCGCGCGAGGCAGAAATCTACGACCCCAAAACCAGGAAGTTTACAGCGACTGGCAAGATGTCGCGCAACCGCATCTACCATTCCGCAACGCTGCTCAAAGACGGGAGCGTGCTCATTGCCGGCGGCAGCGAATACGCGCGCAGCGCTCCGCTCAACACGACGGAGATTTACGATCCGCACAGCGGCATTTTCCGCCCCGGCCCGAGCATGAAGCAGCCACGCGCGGGCCATTCCGCAACTGTGCTCAACGACGGCCAGATTTTAATCGCGGGCGGAAACGCGGATGCTTCGGCCGAGCTGTTCGATCGGATCAAGAACCGTTTCGTGGCGACGGTGCCGATGAAAGAGAGCCGTTTCGGACACAGCGCCACGCTTCTTCCCGACGGCAAGGTGCTGATCGCCGGCGGATGGAACCAGAAGTATCGGCCGATGGAAAGCGCCGAACTGTACGACCCGTCCAGGCGCACATTCGTTGCGACCGGCGACATGCTCCAGAAGCGCGCCGGACAGACCGCGGTCCTGCTCGAGGTGAAGTGGCCCGTGTCGTGGTTGAAACCCACGCCTACCGCCACCCCGACTCCGACCGCCACCGCGACTGCGACGGCGACTGCTTCTCCCACCGTGACCGCGACGGCGAGCGCAACTCCGACGGCGTCACCGACCATCTCCGCGACGCCGACCATCACCGAATCGCCACGCGCCTCGGCAACGCCAACCCCGACCATCACTGCGACTTCGACCGCTACAGCTACAGCGAGCGCCACCGGAACTTCGACGCCGACGCTAACGGCCACTCCGACGTCAGCAGCAACAAGCTCACCCTGAAGCGCTTTTCGTATCATTCGTCCGCGCCGAGCCTAGCGAGTTGCAGAGAACATGCGCGGACGGGACAATCTTCCCCGGAGAGGCCCGCGCACGATGATCGTGCGCTTCCGCGCGAGATTTCTCATGGCACAAGGTGAACGATCAGCTGAAAAAGCTCCCGCGAAGGACGCCGGCGTTTTCAAATTCTGCTCGCGGCTGAATCTGACCCTGCTTACCGGCAGACGCGCGCGCGACCTCGCCCAGATGGTCGAAAATCTGCGCACCGTCCCCGGCTCGGTGATCTATCATCACACCCATCACTACCTCGAACAGCATCAGCATCTGTCGCCCGAGCCGCCCAACGATTTCGCCTACTGGACGACGAACGTGTTGCTCGAACAGCGGCTCGGCGAAGAGCTTGCGGCGATCGATGTGCTGCGATTTTCGACGATTCACGATCTGCGCGACGCCCTGGTTGAAACCATCCAGCGCTTTCTCGACAGCGCCGACAACGTTCGCGTCGCTCCCCCGGGCCAGGAATTTCATTTCATGCGCTCGGTCTCCTTCGTCCTGCCGACCGACGTGCGCGCGTCGAACCTCAAGGAGTTTGGTGAGGCGTTGAAGCACGTGTCGCTCGGTTCGATCGCCTACCACATGTTCGACGCGCGGCTGCGTTTGGACTTGGCGGATAATGATTTTTCGCGATGGTTGGAAACCACGCTCGGCGAACGTGAACTGGCCGAGGCATTACGCAACGTCGACCCGTACACGCACACCGAAGAAGGTTTGCGCCAGCGCATGATTGCACTGGTCAACCGCCGCCTGGAGCAGCGCGATGGCAGGAGTGCTTGAAGACTACGTTCCGATCGTCGGCGAGGGCGTCGTCGCGGAGCTGCGTCTGCTGGGCGAACGGCTCGCCGGCAAGCGTGTGGTCAACGTCAATTCGACGCGCAGCGGCGGCGGCGTCGCCGAGATTCTCAACCGCCTGATTCCACTCCTGAACGAAGTCGGCCTCAAGGCGCGCTGGGAAGTCATCAGCGGCACCGAGGAATTTTTCGCCCTGACCAAGCATCTGCACAACGCGCTGCACGGCACACCGCACCAGTTCACCGCTGCCGACCATGGGATTTACAACAACGTCACCGCGCATAATTTACAGAATCTCAACCTCGATGCGGATTTGATGTTCATCCACGATCCGCAGCCGGCCGGACTGATTCGCGCGCGCGACGATCTGGGCGGGCGCTGGCTGTGGCGATGCCATATCGACGTCTCGGCACCGGCGCCGAGCGCCTGGGAATTTATCGCGCCTCTCGTTCAGCGCTACGACTTGAGCGTTTTTTCCGCCCCGCAGTTCGCACGCACGATGGATCTGCCGCAGGTGCTGATCGCGCCGTCGATCGATCCGTTGTCGGACAAGAATCGCCCTCTCAGCACGGGCGAAGTCGAAACGATCCTGACGCGGCTCGGGATTCGCAACGATAAGCCAATCGTGACGCAGGTTTCGCGCTTCGACCGGCTGAAGGATCCCGTGGGAGTCGTGAAGGCATGGCAGATTGCGCGGCGCCGCGTTGACTGTCAGTTGATCCTGGCCGGCGGCTCGGCAACCGACGATCCCGAGGGCGCCGAAGTTCTGCGCGAGGTCCGCGAAGCGGCGGGCAGCGACCCTGACGTGCATATCCTCGATCTGCCCCCCGATGCGAACCTCGAGATCAACGCCATCCAGCGCGCATCGGCGGTCATCCTGCAGAAGTCGCTCAGGGAAGGCTTCGGCCTGACCGTCTCCGAAGCGCTTTGGAAATGGAAGCCGGTGATCGCCGGCGCGGTCGGCGGAATCCCGCTGCAGATCACGCATCGCTACTCCGGAATCCTCACCCACACGGTCGAAGGCACGGCGTTCTGGATTAAGCAGCTATTGTCGGCGCCTGAATATGCGCGGCGTCTCGGCGAGAACGGGCACAATCATGTGCGCAACAGCTTCCTGCTGACACGGCACATGCGCGACTACCTGCTCGCGTTCATCTACGCAAATGACAACAAGGAAGACGACATCGTCTTCTTGTGAGCAGGACGCGAAGGCTTCAGCAGTTGGCCCGGTCTTTAGCCGGGCCGTCGCTCAGTCCAAGATTGTGTGCGGTGTTGACCAGCGCGACATGAGTGAAGGCCTGCGGAAAATTTCCAAGTTGGCGCTTGTCGACCGGATCGTATTGCTCGGCCAGCAATCCAACGTCATTGCGCAAATCGAGCAAGCGCTCGAACATCGCGCGTGCCTCCGACCCGCGATGCGCAAGCGCCAGGTTATCTGCGAGCCAAAAACTGCACGCCAGAAAAGCGCCTTCGCCGGCGGGCAAACCATCGATTCCTTTCTCACTGGAGTAGCGCATGACGAGACCGTCGTAGACGAGCTCCTCTTGAATCGCCTTCACGGTTCCCGCCACACGCGGATCTGAAGCCGGCAGGAATCCGACCATCGGGATCATGAGGAGCGACGCATCGAGTTCGCGCGATCCATAGTGCTGCACGAAGCTGTTGCGCTCCGCGTCGAAGCCGCGCGCGCAAATCTCATCGCGGATCTGGTCGCGCAATCCCTTCCATTTCGATGCTTCGCCTGACGAACGAAATCTTTCGATCATTTTGATCGACCGGTCCACTGCGACCCATGCCATCAGCTTGGAATGCGTGAAATGCTGGCGCGGACCGCGCACCTCCCAGATACCATCATCCGGTTGCTGCCACGCCGACGCGACGAAATCAGTCAGCTCCGCCTGCAAACGCCATGCATCCTCGTTCGGTTCGAGGCCGGCCTTGCGTCCGAGGTAGAGTGAATCGAGCACCTCGCCGAAAACATCGAGTTGAAACTGTTCGTGTGCCGCGTTGCCAATCCGCACCGGACGGCTTGCTTCGTAGCCCGCGAGCCACGGCAGCTCGAGCTCCGGCAGATCACGCTCACCCGCCAGCGCGTACATGATTTGAGTGTCCTGCGGATGCCCTGCGATCGCGCGCAGCAACCATTCGCGCCACGCATGGGCCTCTTCGACGTATCCGCTAATCAAGAGAGCGTAGAGCGTCATCGTCGAGTCGCGCAGCCAACAGTATCTATAGTCCCAGTTGCGCACGCCACCGAGCTTTTCGGGCAAGGAAGTCGTCGGTGCGGCAATGATCCCGCCCGTAGGCTGATAGGTCAGGGCTTTCAGAGTGAGCAGCGAGCGCATGACGGGATCGCGCCAGTTTGATTGCGAGGCACAACGAGCTGACCATCCCTCCCATACTTCCAGCGTCTGCTCTAATGCCGCGGCCGGATCTATCGCATCAGGGTCGTTTTCATTCGACGGATACCAGGTCAGCACCATCGGCACGGTTTGACCTTCGGCGACTTCGAACTCAGCGACCGTCTCGAAGTCCTGCCCCTTCAGATCGAGGTCGCATCGGAGCCGCACTGCATTTGGGCCGGCAATCGCGCTGAAGCCGTAGTCGCGCCGCCGAAGCCAGGGAATCGTGCGTCCGTAATCGAAGCGCAGCGTGATCGCCATTCGCATCGGCACGCGGCCGGAGATCCCGCGTATGATGCGAACGATATCGACCTGCCCACTTTGTCTCGCTACGGGCATGAAGTCGGTCAGTACAGCGGTCCCCGATTGGGTCCGCAACTCGCTCTCGAGCACGAGCGTCTGACCGCGATAACGGCGCTTGGTCTCGCGCAACTCGATCGTCGGCTCAATCAGCCATCGCCCGTTGCGCTCATCACCGAGCAAGGCGGCAAAGCACGCACCAGAATCAAAGCGCGGAAGACATAGCCAATCGATTGAGCCGTCACGCCCAACGAGAGCGGCCGTCCGGGTATTCCCAATCAGCGCGTAGTTTTCGATTCGCTTGCCCATCACATTAAAAATAGCAGATAGGCGCGTGATGATGCGGAGGCAGGATTTCCGGGGCCAACATTGCGCTCACCGCGCGGCTGGACGAGACTTTTAATAGCTCGCATAAGCTTCGCCCGATAATGCATCACCTTCCCCGATGCGCCAGTTTTGATGAGTGAACTGAGAACCGACGAAGAGCAGTTCGAAAGTACGCGAGCGCCTTCCGCCACAAACGGAGGGCGCTTGCTTGTGATGTCGAATCGGGCGCCGATACGCCTTATAAATGAAGGCGGCCGCGAACGAATCGAAGCAACCGTGGGCGGTGTCGGTTCGACATTCCTGAAACTGCTCGAGACCTACGGCGGGATGTGGATCGCCTGGTCGGGAGGACAAAAGACTCCCGGACGGCTGTTGATGCCGCCCGCAAATCCGCGATTTGCGATGGTCTTCCCGCGGCTGAGCGAGCGCGACATTTCAAATTACTACTATGGAATGTGCAATCGCGCGCTCTGGCCGCTTATGCATTACATGACGCTCAATTGCAGTTTCGATGGCGCGCAATGGAGCTCATACTGTCATGTGAATCGACTCTTTGCGAAAATCGCCGAAGCAGAAGCATCAAACTACGACTTCGTGTGGGTGCAGGATTTTCACCTGGCGTTGGTGCCGAGCCTGCTGCGTGAACGCAACCCCTCGCTCCCCGTTGGCCTGTTCTGGCACGTTCCCTGGCCCCCTGAACAGGTTTTTCGGGTTTTTCCCTGGCGCTCTCAACTGCTCGTGGGAATGCTTGGCAGCGGACTAATCGGCTTTCATACGCCGACCTATGTAAAGCATTTTCTCGACTGCTGCGAGAAAATATTGAAATTCGACGTGGACCGTAATGCCGGAGTGATCCACCACGATTCGGGGATCACTCGCGTTGGTTCATTTCCATTGGGTATTCCAAATGACTACTTTCATGAGCTCGCCAGTTCCGCTGCTGTGAAATCGCGTGCACGGCGTATCCGTAAAGCTCTGCGAACTCCGATCGTCGTTCTCGGAGTTGATCGGCTCGACTATACCAAGGGTATCGCAGAGCGGCTGCTGGGTTTCGAGCGCTTTCTTGAACTCAATCCTACGTATCGAAAGCGAGTAACTCTTGTACTTGTGGCGGTGCCATCGCGAACGAAGGTCGCCGAATACGCCGCCCTTAAAAAACAGATCGATGAGCTGGTCGGACGTGTCGTGGGACGTTTTTCGTCGGATGGCTGGGTACCTATCCGCTACCTGTACACGCAATTTCCCGCCGAAGAACTCGCTGCTTACTATCAGGCGTCCGATATTGCTCTGATCACGCCGCTTCGAGACGGCATGAACCTCGTGGCGAAGGAATTCGTGGCTGCTCAGACGGACGATACGAAAGTGCTGATACTCAGTGAGTTTGCCGGCGCGGCTCAAGAGTTGACCTCGGCGCTGCTGGTCAATCCGTATGACATCGACCAGATTGCGGAAGGTATTCGTGCGGCAGTCGAAATGACTAGCGAAGAAAGGCGCGCGCGCTTCCGCGTAATGCTCGCGAACATAAATCAAAACAATCTAACCGCATGGTCGAACTTGTTTCTCTCCACGCTCCTGAAGGAAGATGGTGTTGAAAGCGCGCTCCCGCTCTCGCGTAATTGATCGTCGCGATCTTACCTTACGGCCTCTCTTGGGCGCGGTGAACTTGGGCAGCGGGTTGTAAGGAGCGTCCAAGTCTTGCCCACTTCCCCGCTCGCAAGTCCATCGCCGTACCGAGCACCCGCCGGAGTCGACTTTGCCGAAAGGAATGTCAGATGCCGCTGGCTCATAAGGCGCAATTCTAGTGGGCCTGGGAATGCAGTGCGTGCTTACTCGTCTTATCCGGCCGATCTCGCACCTATTGAATCGTTTCAAACGTTGACCGGCACGCGAACCATTATTAAGCCCCCAATACCCTTCGCCCGGAATGTAGTTTCTACAATGCCAAGGTTATAACTTCACACTTCCGATTTCGGTCTTTCAAATCAGTCTCTTGAATTCGCGGATTTTCGACCATTTTCGCGTTCTTTTGCGTGGCATTTAGATTGCTGTCTCACACCGTGCTTCGAATGCGCTGTACTTCGACCGCCTACCCGACGGAGTTTCAGCCGTTAGCGACTGAGCCTATATGACCTCGCAAGTGCAGAAGCAGACGGAAATGCCACCGTACCCACGGCGTCCCGTCGTTCGATCGATCAAACTCGCCGTTTCGATCTGCGTTTACCTGATTACGAAGGTTTGGTGGCTCTTTGCTCGGATGTTTGGCGTCAAATCGCCAGGCACGGTCGTCGGCATCTTCTATCATCAGGTTCTTGCAGCGGAAGTCGCGCAATTCAGCAAGCAGATGGATATTCTACAGCGGACCGCTCTACCCGTCGGGGCTGACAAGCTCCTCGATCTCAAGCCTGGGATCAACGCCGTCTTCGTCACCGCAGATGATGCTTGGAAAAGCTTCGCGGACAATGCAGTGCCTGAACTCGTGAAACGTAAGATTCCCTGCACGATCTTCGCAATCGCCGGCCGCCTGGGCGACAGTTTAGGTGAAGTTGACGATCGAATCGTATCGGAAACGGAACTCCGACAGCTTCGTTCGAGCCTGATAACCATCGGGTCGCACACGCTGACGCACCCAAGACTCACAACTCTGTCGAATGCCGATGCCTTAGTCGAGCTTTCCGAATCGCACAAAAGACTTCGGAACCTCCTGGATACCGACGTATTGCTCTTTTGTCCTCCCTTTGGCGCCGCCGACCAACGCATCCTCGAACTGTGTCAGCAAGCTGGGTACCGGCACGTATATATGAGCACACTCGTTAGTAGCTGCGACAATTTCGTGCTGGGTAGAATACGCGCCGATCCGGACGATTGGAGCCTCGAATTTCGTCTGAAGCTCGTCGGCGCTTACAATTGGGTCCCTTGGTCGATTCAATTGAAAGCATACCTCATTTCCTGGCTGAACACGCTCAGGAGCGGAGCTCGCCGGCATTCGATTCCGCTCGACGACCACCTCGATAATTCATGCACCCCCAGCGAAATGCCCGACCATTCGATGACCAAATTGGGGTGAGAGTGGTGGAAGTTCACGGAGTGCGAGAACCTTTTCTTCTATTGTCGGATTTCAATGTCCAGAATCTGGGTCGTTTACTGGACAAGGATTCATCGATTCATCCAACTTGCGCACCGTACGGACAGTTACTGCAAACCTTGCTCTCGGCTGATCGCGCCGAATGGTCTTCGAACTTGACGGGTGCAATCGTTTGGGCGTCGCCGAATGGAATTTCGACTACCTACCAACGCATTCGCGATTTCGACGCAACAGATACTAACTCTGTTTTGCACGATGTCGATATGTACGCGGCTTCGTTATCGCGGATTCCTTCACACGTGCGGTATATATTCGTTCCGACTTTTTCGCCCCTTCAGCAATTCGACACCCGTCGCGGATTGCTTGACATGGATGAGATATTCGGCGTGGCCAGACTGCTCATGCGAATGAATCTGCGTCTCACAGACGGTATCGCCAATGACTCACGCATTCATCTATTCGATTCCTCGCGCTGGCTGGCGGCCGGTGCCGGCAAGACCTTCGATCCCCGGCTGTGGTACTTGGCAAAGACGCCATATTCGACGGCGGTATTCAGTGAAGCAGCACGTGACTTCGCGAGCGCCTTGAAAGGCCTGCGCGGACGAGCGAAGAAGCTTCTGATTCTTGACCTCGACAATACTATTTGGGGCGGCATCGTCGGTGATGTCGGTTGGCAGCAACTCCACTTAGGTGGACACGATCACAAGGGCGAAGCCTATCGCGACTTTCAGATCGCTCTGAAGGCTCTGACCAACCGCGGCATTCTGCTTGGTATCGCGAGCAAGAACGAGGAAGCAATCGCCCTGGAGGCGATCCGCTCGCATCCTGAAATGATACTCCGACCGGATGATTTTGCGGGATGGCGTATCAACTGGGATGACAAAGCCGAGAACATAGCCGCGCTCGCCGCAGAGCTGCACCTCGGTCTCGAGGCAGTCGTCTTCGTTGACGACAATCCCGTCGAACGTGACCGAATCCGAAGCACCCTTCCTGAAGTATACGTGCCCGATTGGCCAGAGAATCCATTGCTCTATCCTTCCGCCCTGCGCGCCCTGGACTGTTTCGACGCGCCGGCAGTGAGCGCCGAGGATCGCAATCGAGCCAAGATGTATGGGTCGGAGAGAGAGCGCCGTCAAACTCGCGATGTTAGCCTGTCGCTCGATGATTGGCTCAGTAGTCTCGACTTGACGATCGTTGCTGAAGAGCTCAATCAATCGAATTTGCAGCGGACCGCGCAGCTCTTGAATAAAACGAACCAGATGAACCTCCGGACGCGTCGACTCTCGGCGTCGGAACTTTCACTATGGGCGGAAGATCCGGAGCATCTGACATTGGTCTTTCGCGTATCGGATCGTTTTGGCGACTACGGTCTGGTTGGAATCGGCAGTCTGGCATTCGACCGTGTTAATCGCCGCTGCGAATTGGCGGACTTTGTACTCAGTTGCCGCGTGATGGGCCGCAAAGTCGAACAAGCCATGTTGTGCGCTCTCGCCGAGCGTGCGCGCGCAGCGGGTTCCTCTATCCTTTCCGCGGAATTTATACCGACTTCGCGGAATTCGCCAGGCCTTACGTTCCTCAAAGCCAGTGGCATGATGGAGGACCCTGGTGGCCGAGTATATTCACTCGAATTGAACAAACCGCAGAGCTATCCACAATGCATATCTTTGAGATGGCAGTGTGTTCAGAAGGACTCTTCAACTCCGGATCGTAACTCATCGATCTTGACCTTTTCTGCAAAACAACATGCTCCAGAAACCTCGAACGAAGGATGAGCTGCAGTGAAACAGACGACGGTGACGACTCAGCGGAAACCGCTGTTTCGAAGGATATCGAATCGTGTCCTTCACGTTTTGGCGCAGAGCCTGCCTGGCAGTAAATCCATTCGCCCGATGTTTCATCG
The DNA here is from genome assembly GCA_035508495.1 of Candidatus Binataceae bacterium. NCBI lineage: Bacteria > Candidatus Binatota > Binatia (SeqCode) > Binatales (SeqCode) > Binataceae (SeqCode) > Binataceae bacterium (SeqCode). The sequence goes on along the minus strand of DATJMX010000021.1, from coordinate 26,741 downwards.
CTGGCGAGGGGTAAAAGTCGGCCGCAACGTTTTCATAGGCGATGAAGTATATATCGAAAACGAATATCCGGAAGCGATCGAAATCGGAGACAACGTCGAGATCGCGTTGCGCTCCGTGATCCTTGCTCATCTCCGAGGACCTGGCAGGATCGTAATAAAGAGGGATGCCTGGATCGGCGCATGCTCGCTAATCAGCACCGTCAATGGACGTACGTTGACGATCGGCGAAGGCGCGGTAGTTGGGGCTGGCTCAATAGTCACAAGTGATCTGCCCGACCGAGCATTCGTAAAACCTGCGCGCGCCGAGGTAATAGCGACGGCCGCCATTCCGCTGGCGACGGCTTCCTCATACATGTCGTTTTTCCGCGGGCTGCGGCCTGTCAGACGCTCGTTATCGTCGCCCGGCCAGAACGCAGGAACTCTAAACAGCAGTAACAAGGAGTGTGCTAACGAATGACTCCTCATCAGACGGAAGCCGGTTCTCAAATCGAAGCTGCGGTCCTTCGCGCCATAGAGAAGGTTAATGAGCTTCTGCCCGAATCACAACGCTTAGCAAAGAGTCGCGACACTCGATTACTCGATGACGGAACCGAACTCGATTCCTTGTCCATTGTTAACCTGTTGGTCTTCGTCGAAGATGAATTGAGTGACTCATTGGGCCGGGAAATCTCCTTGACTGGCTCCGACGACGCGCTTGACTTCCCTGCTGAGGATTTGCGTTCGATGGGTAGTTTGATTGAGGCTCTGCAACGCAGACTCTTTGCACAGCAGTAACCTACGAATATGCTGACGCACCTGGTAACCCTCGACCTCGAAAGAACGACTGAGTTTGGTCATCGCATCGCTAAGCTTGCTCGATTCTCTGGTATTCCAACACGTATCGTCACCACGGCAGACGCCTTCGTCACTGATCCTTGCGTTGGCCGGAACGCAGCGATCGCAATACACAGCCGGACACTTGCGTCAATCGCGCTCAGGATGGGAGCGAGCGCAACCTCGCTACTTCAGACATTTAGCGCGGCGTTTGTCTATGGTTTCACCGATCAAAGCGAGAGGGAAATACTTTGCCAACTGACTGACGGTGCGATCGCACGGATCTCAGAACTGCCCGGCGGCACGGTGAGGCACGATTTTGCTGACAACAAGCTTTGCCGCCAGCTCGCGGGGCTCACCTTCACGGCTAGCGCAGACCGCCGTCGGCCTGTTTTCGAGAGCGCGGCGCCGGGAGGCAGCCTAGTCAATTTGCTCTTCGCCGACAATCGCCCCTACTACCTCAAGAGAGAGGGACTGCTGTCCGAACTCTTTCTGTGCGCTGGCCAGTCGATCACGGATCTCGACTTGAACATTTCTCGCTGCGATGCCCTCCATGACTCCCTTCCCAACCTGCTTCCATTTCTGATTTTCGCCAAACACGTGTTTGGATCGGCCTGTTGGGAGAATCCTTTTCCACGCGCGACACTGATTATTGATGATCCCCTGCTGCGGCCACGCTACGGGTTTCTGTCGCACGAAGCATTGTTGGAGTCGCTACAGCAATACGATTTCGCAAGCACACTAGCTTTCATTCCTTGGAATTACCGCCGGAGCGATAGGCGCGTTACGGACCTCTACAAGCGCAATCCATCGAGGCTCTCGATCTGCGTGCATGGATGCGATCACACCGATGGGGAATTCGGTATTACCGACGAAGGCACACTAAGTCGGAAGGTCTCGAGAGCGCTCCAGCGTATTCGGGCGCACGATTCGGGGACAGGGCTAGTCGCCGATCGTGTAATGGTATTCCCCCAGGGTGTCTTCTCTAGGGCGTCGTTGACGGCGTTGGGCGGCGCAGGATTCATCGCCGCAGTCAATACTACTTTATTGCCAACCGATGCAGGTTCCGACTACCTTACCCTCAGAGATTTCCTATCTCCAGCGATTGAGGCTGAGGGGCTTCCGCTTTTCGGCCGGCACTATCCAACAGCAGTGTTTTCCTTCGCGCTTGATCTCTTTCTTGGCAAACCTGCGCTGGTAGCCGCTCATCATGATATTTTCAAGAATGGCTATACTGACCTTTGTGCTTTCGTTGAAACACTCAAACGATTGGAACCGCGCCTTCAGTGGGCACCGCTCAAGCAGGCTTTAACAACCTCTGGTCTGTACCAGCGATGTGGCGACGACTCAGCTCGTGTCCGGAGTTTTACCGACTCTTTTCTGCTCCGCAATCCGTACGAGACGCAAATCAGTTTCATCTTCTCGCGCGCCGCTGGATCCAAAGATTCAGTACGCGATGTACGCGCGGACGATCTTGGAGTCCCGTACGAAGTGACGGATGAGTCCCTAATCTCAAAGATCACTCTGCCTTCGGGTGGCGAAGTTCGCATTCAGATCGTGCGCACACTCGACGGCAGCCAGACAGAAGGCGTTGATTCAGGTTTTAACCTATCTATCACAGCACGTCGCTATTTATCTGAACTTCGCGACAACTGCCTTGCTCGGAGCGAGAGGTTAAGGGCATTGTCGCGGGGCGCAGTCCGGTTATTCTCGTCTTAGCGATTGGAAGTAAGGTCCGATGCTACTGAATAAAATTCTCCACCGCCCAACTGCTCGATACCGCATTCTGCGTGAAAGGATGACCGAGCCGATTCATCTGAATTTAGCGTCATTGGTGATGGCGGCGTGCGGATCGCTACGCAGCAAAATAAACTTTGATTTGATTCAGCGTGTTCATTACGCATATGGTGTGCTCGCGGCGGCTGATCAGGCCATCGAGCAGAACCTCGAGAGTATAACGATCGTCGAATTCGGGGTGGCCGCAGGCGAAGGTCTCCTCAATCTCTGCGAACTCTCTCAGCGAGTCACTGATGTTACCGGCATTGGTATGCAAGTTGTGGGTTTCGACAGCGGTTCCGGGATGCCAGCTCCTTCAGACTACCGGGATCATCCCGAGGAGTTCCAGGTTGGCGATTATCCGATGGACCATGATAGACTGCGATCTCGGCTTCCTTCCAATTGTCAACTTATCTTGGGCCCCGTAAAGGAAACTGTGCCCACGTTTCTAGCTGATGTCCCGATAAGGAAGGCGCCCCTGGGATTCGCCGCATTCGATCTCGATTACTATTCATCGACTATCGATGCGCTATCCATATTGAGTGATCCGGATTCGGCTAAGTATATATATTTACCCATTCTTTATTTTGACGACGTAGTTCTACCGACTTACAATTCATGGGCGGGAGAGTTGCTGGCAATTGGAGACTTTAACAAGCGCAACGAATTGCGCAAGATCGAGCAATACCGCTTTCTGCGTTCCAGGCGAATATTAAAAAACGCGCGCTGGATCGATCAAATCTACCTGCTACACTTATTCGATCACCCGTGGGCACGTCGGAGCCGGAAGGCTCGCGAAATGCCCAATGCCTATTTCTAAATCCTCCGTGGAACGCCGAGCTTATTCGCAAGGAAGTTAAGTCGGTACAGGAAAGTAGGTCAGGCTCTTTGTAAACGCTTCTGCTCTCGCGTTCGTCAAACCGAGCAGGACCTGGCAGGGGCGAGACTGGCCGCGCCCGTACTCGTGCGTCCGGGCAAGCCCCCGCACGACGATGGGGCAGTGCAGATCCTTATCTTCCACGCTGATCCTTTATTCGTCGGCGCTCCCCGGCGAGAGATGACGCTTCGCGAACACTTGCTGGAGGGCCGCTCTTGGACACGAAACTTTTGATCAGCAGAGATCGTATTCTGAGGGTACCGATCGCAGGCCCCGAGAGTCGTTCGATGCCCGGCCACTCTATGTCCACTGTCGGAACAAGGGTATTGGTGGGAAGCTCCAACTCGATGCGCCAGGTCTGTTCCGCATTGGAGATACTGGCTCCGTGCAATGCGCCCGCGATTCTGACTGGCGAAAGCGGTACCGGCAAAGAGATAGCTGCGCGTACGATTCATGAACTCTCGCCACGACGCAGCGGCCCCTACGTCGCCATCAACTGCGCGACGCTCCCTGAGACGCTGATAGAAAGCGAACTCTTTGGTCATGAGCGAGGAGCGTTCACGGGAGCAGATTCTCGACGCCTGGGCTGCTTCGAAATCGCGCGCGGCGGCACCATCCTTCTCGACGAAATCGCTGAAATGCGAATTGACGCTCAAGCGAAATTGCTCCGCGTGTTAGAGGACCGGCGTGTCCGGCGTCTCGGTGGCACCGCCGAGATACCTCTCGACGTGCGGGTTCTGGCAGCGACTAACCGCGACCTTCGTCAGACCATTCGCGAAGGTAAATTTCGTGGGGACCTGTTCTATCGATTGAATGTCTTCACGGTAGAAATCCCGCCCTTGCGGCATCGCCTCGAGGATCTGCCGGCGCTCATCGCCCACTTTATGACCTTGTTTGCTCGACGCGATCGCCTTTCGCCAGCCAAAGTTGACGACGAGTGCCTCAGCGCGTTGATGGCTTACGATTGGCCCGGCAATGTCAGGCAACTTCGCAATGTCATCCAGAGGGCGATGGTTGTTGCAACGCCTCCGGTCATAACTATCCGAGACCTGCCCTCCGACGTCTTGCATCGCGCTCCAAGGGACGGCGACATCGAAGTTCGTCTCGGTGCGTCCCTCGGAGAGGCAGAGCGCGAGTTGATCTTGCGAACCCTTAACGCTGTGCAAGGCAACAAAGTACGCGCATCGGAGATTCTCGGAGTCAGCCTCAAGACCCTCTATAATCGGCTGGAAAAGTATCGCGGTCACCAGAACTCGGACGACCGCGAATAGTGCCAATCGCCACGACTGCGACCAGTTGGTTTGGTTCGCATTGCGGATACCATATTGGGCGCCACGTCGCTGCTCACCTCGCAGCCAACGTCTTTCCACTATCACCGGGCGAGCTGATAGCAACTCGTTGCAAGGGCTTTTGAGCTTGATCTTTGCCCGCGACCTCCGCCGCTCGTCTTTCGTTGGAGTCGAGTACCGCCTGCAGAATTGGCGATGGAGCAACTTTTAGCATCAAATTGATATTTGGAATAACGCAATGACCGCCGATAAAACCCGGGAAATATCGAACTCGCGGTAAGAACTCGATCTCATCAAAGAAATTCGTCAATTCGTAGTAGTCTCCACCGACCTTTTCGCAGTAGCGATTGAGCTCCTGTGCGTAAGCGATCAAAACTCCGAAGTACGTCGTCTCCGCCAGTTTCGCCATTTCCAGCGCATCCACCCCATTGATGCGGCGCGTCTTCATGCCCGCTTGTTCGAAATGCTCTTCTGCCGCACGGGCGGTCGCAATATCAGGTGCTGCGACGAACTTGCAGTATCGAACCAGATCCTGCGTCATCTGCACGTGTTTGCCTCTGACCGGACTGAAGGCCGTGGGTATAGACGTTGCCGCCGCAATTCTGCGCGTTGTGCCTGGCGTAACCGTACTGTTGATCACGGCGAGCTTTGGGGAAAATCGCCGAAGGTAGTCGATGGCCGTGGTTTCATATTGCTCTGACGAGTGAAAAGGAAAGCAGAGATGAGCCACCCCGATTTCTTCATTGATTTCGACCGGCTGGATATCATGTCTCACGATTCGCTGGGATCTTTCCAGCACCTGCGCAAGCGCCCCTCCAACCTCGCCCAAGCCAATTACGAGAGTAGTACCTTTGATCACTTTTTGCTCCTTCCTTTAAGAACTCTTATGTTGAAGTCGCTGTCGCCGGTTCTCGACTCCGAGATCAATAGGGAGCGTCACATTCGAACCGCACAGCGCGTCAATAGTTGTGAGGTAATTCTTCCTCTGCCGGTCCCAACTTATGTCTTCCAGAATTCGGCCGGCGTTCCTGGCCCGACGGGCGTTTCCACTTTCGTCCGAACGTGCTTCCTCCAGCGCACGAGCCAGGTCGGCGGCGTCGTTCGGTTCAAAAAATCTGATGGCATCCTCTCCGAAATAGTGTTCGACCGTCTCAAGACGAGCCGCCACGATAGGAATATTCAGCGCCGCATACTCCATGAGCTTAACGGGGAGCATAAGACGCGTTGCGCTGCTTGCGAGATTTGGGATCAGACCTACTGATGCTTGCCGAAGCACCGCTGGCAGCTGTTCTAGTGGCATCGGCTGCAAGAGCTCTACGCGATCGCGCAAATTCAACTGATCAATGAGCCGCCTTGCTTCCGGTAGGTAGTCACCCGATCCAATCAGAAGTAAGCGAGCCTCCGGAATCCGATCACCTGTGAGCGCCAACGCGTTCAGCGCCAGATCGACTCCAAGGCGCCTTGCAATAGTGCCATGGCAGACTATAACAAAGGCGCCTCGCCGCTCGGGAACTGTTGCGCAGGTCTCCGCTTGGAAGATCCGGCGATCCGGCGCATTGAGCACCACCACTAACTTCCTGCGCTTAATTCCCGTCGCCTCTAGCCTGCGCCGATGCAACTCGTGCACAGCGACAATCCGGTCGGCACACAACGCACTGAATCGCTCTTCGAACTTCAATAGAAAAGCCCCCGTACGGCCCAACCAGCCGGGAAACTTATCCTGAAACAACTCGGGCATCGTGTCGTGAACATCGAGCACGACTTTTGTGCCTAAGAGTTTCAGCGGAAGAGCGCACAAGACTACCGCATCTGGCATCGAACAGACTATCGCGACGTCATAGCGCCGCTGAAAGGCCAGGAGAAGCGCCTTCCAGGCTGCGGCGGCGAAGAACCACAGATAACTAAGTATGTAAGATATTGAACTGCTTCCGCGATAGCGGGGAATTCTCAATCCAATAACATTAACGCCGTTGCAGTTCCCGTCTTGCTGATTGGTCAGACAGATTACATCTATCGAATCTCCGCGATCGGCCAATGCTTGAGCATGCCGCTTAACTCTGGCGTCAACCGCGTAGTGCGTGTAAGCGATCATCACGATCCGAGCCATACATACCTCTCTGAAAATCGACCGACAGGAATCAGTTCCAGACCGACTGTTTGCCAAGTAGGCGTAACCGCTGCTGCCGCCTGACGAAGCTCTCGACATCCGGAGTTACCGCTTTGGGTAGGCCGCGGATGTAGCCTTCGCAATATCCTGCGAGAAGCGCCAGCCCGCCTAGTACGAATGGCGGATGTACGGATCTCCACAACGACCGGGCGAACATGAATATCGGTGAATAGCCAATCCTGTAGGCCGCGCGGCCCGCGGCGAGGCGGCCCTTGACGATCCCGTCGGCGGTTCCCTGGGTGCGATGATGTCGAGCTTGAATATATGGGAAGGAATGGGTGGTATACCCATGCATCATCGCTCGAATCTCGTCTAACGTATCCCACCCCAGTCCCGCATCCAAGCCATCGATCGCCTCAAAGCATCCACGACTGTAGAGCTTCACTGCACCTCGGGTGTGAAACCCAGGCTGTTTGGCTTCTTGCCATATTCCTTCCGGATTTCGTTCTAGCAGCATCGCTCCGGCGATACCGAGATCGGGTGTCACCTCGAATTCGTGCATCAGTTGTCTGACCATCTCGCTGTCAAACGTAAGGTCGGCATCCAAGCGGAGAATATAATCATATTCATTCCACACTCGAGTCGGCAGGAATTGCATAATCACGGACTCTCCGCCGGCAGCCCTTGGACGGTCTTTGGCGAGGTGGTGCACCTCGATCCAAGGGTTATCGCGTGCGGCTTGGTCGAGGATCTGCGGAGTCGCATCAGTCGATCCGTCGTCAATAATTATCCATCGTCCAGCTTGATGAGATTGAGATAACATCGAAGCGATGACGCCGGGCATCAAGCGCTCTTCATCCTTCGCAGGGGTTATCGCCACGTAACTCGCCATACAGCTCCTTGAAACCATCGAATAGAGCGATATCCAGAGACTCGATCAAGCCTACAAGTCTAATGCCTCCAGGGATCTTCCCTTAAAAGCGGCAGTGAACATTCTCGTCAGCGTCTGCGCTTCGAGCGAGCAATACGCCAGTGCACATATTGCCGCGACCACGATTAGAACTTCCGGGCGTTCGAGCTTAGCTCCAACGGCGACGGTCTTCGACAACACCGCACAAATACCGCAGATCATCGCCAGTCGGACGCCAGGACCTGCAGCCGCCAAGAGTCGCAAGGGATTAAGTTCGATCAGGTAAGAGGCCGTCCATATTCCAACTATGCTGATAACTCCTTCGACTCCGCTCATTCCGGCGCTGACTGCCACAAGTCCAAAGGGAGCACACAACGTGACGACGACTATGATCAGAACGAGTCGAAGGGTGTGCAGGTAGATGTCGATGGAAGGGTATCCTTTGGTGTAGAACAAGGATCCGATACCGACTCGAAGACCTGCTAGTGTCAACCCTCCGGCCAGGAGACGCAGCGGCCCAGCAGCAGGCAACCATTGCCGGCCGTATACCGTGAAAACCAGCTCTGGAGCTGCCACGACGACAACGATCAAGATTGGTAGAACGATACGAGCGATATGCTCGAAGAATCCCAGGTATGCTCGCGCCAACTCGTTATTGTCGTCCTGGAACCTGCAGAAGGCCGGATAGGTTACCCTGCCCGCAACTTGATTCAAGCGATCCGGAATAAATCGCAACAGATCCCACGCGATCACGTAAAATCCAAGTGCGGCGCTTCCGAGTAGTCTGCCGACAAGCAGGAAATCGGCGTTGCTGGAGAGTAAATAGACTAGCTGGCCTCCTGAAACGGCGGACGCGAACGATGCGAGCTCTCGAAATGCCGAAGCGGTTGGCCATCCGATCGGAGGCCGAGGCTCAGCAATCCACACAGTGATGGCATGTATCAACAGCCGGCAAGCCAACGCTGCGGGAAGGCTCCATTCCTTGAGACTCCCCAAAGCTACGGCAACGCCAACACCGAGAAAGGCAACTTCGCCTAACAGATCTGCAAGAGCAAGGACCCCATAACGAAACGTTCTCTGCAATCGAGCGTTTGAAATTGCGACGGTCCCTTCGAGCAGTATTGGAATACATAGAAGCCTGATGCCAATTCTCAGCGTCGGCATCCTCATCCAGGTCGCCACAAAGGGAGCGCCAAACCAAAGAAGACCGGCACTTGCTATCGCGAGGACGATGCTAACGGACCATGCGGTGACCTCGTGCTCACGCCGAAGGTCCTTTAATCTGATGAGCGCGTCGGGGATTCCAGCTTCGTATACTAAGATCCCGATCAAGCCTACAATCAGGAGCACCCTAAACGCACCAAAATCAGACGGCGCAAGCTGGCGGGCCAGAATAATCATGGCAGAGATGCGGATAGCCTGAACACCAATCTCCGCCATTGCATTGTTTCGCACACTACGTGCGAAACTGGCCCAGACCGAGCCTTCCTGCGAACGGTGGTGCAGATCGGGCTGCAGAGACTTCTCGTCAGCCTTCATACGCCGGATCCCCGAATCAGGGCGGGCAGAGTGCGAGCAAGAATCTTCAAATCTCCAACCAGCGACCAGTCTTCGAGGTACTGGACATCGAGCCGTACCATCTCGTCGAACGACAAGTCATTACGGCCACTTACCTGCCAAAGACCGGTAATTCCTGGCGGTGCATCAAGCCGTCGTCGATGCCATTTCTCATAGTTCTCGAGTTCGTAAGGCGTTCCAGGCCGGGGCCCGATCAAGCTCATCTGCCCCTGGATGACATTCAGCAACTGAGGGAGCTCATCGATGCTAAATCGTCGCAGGATTCGGCCAATTCGGGTGATCCGAGGATCATTGGTCAATTTATATTTTACGTTTCCTGCTGAAGGCGCAGCCGTTATCCGCTGCGAGTTTCGAATCCACGACGAAACAAACTCACGATGGGTGCTATCATCGCAGTTTCTTTGCATTGTCCGTAGCTTGAGCATCTCGAACGGTTCGCCACGAACGCCAATGCGTTTCTGCCGAAACAACACCGGAAACCCATCATCAAGAACAATGGCTATTCCAGCAATCAGCATCACTGGCGCGGTCAGAATAGTCAGAAATGACGCTAGTGTTGCATCGAAGAGACGCTTGATTGCATAGTTCAACCCTTCAATTCGGGCTCCTCGCCGGCCGATTAGTGGAACAATTCCGATCTGTTCGACCTTCACGCCACGCGCGAGACTCGGGAGCAGCCATGGAACGAGCCACCAATCAAGCCGTGCATCCTCGCAGAGCCGCGCGATTTCCTCAATTTCTTCGCGTGGGCTGTCCGGCAGTGCGATGGCCACTTCCGCTCCAGGATACCGCAATGCCAAGCGCTCAAACGTCTGTGGTATTCGATCGACGGGTAGTCCTCTGTACTCTTGCTCGGCTGTGGAACCGTCCAAAAATGCCACCGGTTCATATGGTCCCAACTCATTGAGGACCTGATCGCAAAGGTAGGTGCTAACCGGGTTAAATCCCACGAGCAGCAAGGGGACGGCTATCTTCGGGTTCGCGTAGAGTTTTTCGATCGCCGCACGCATGAGCGATCGCATACCAGCAACGGCGAAGGCGCTTCCCGCCCATGCCAACGCGACCGTTATACGCGCAATTCCGGTATGGAACAGGAAAAACGCAAGCAATGTTAGCAGTGCGGCTTCTGAACAAGCCAGTAAAATCGCGACGAACTCTCGAGGCCCGCCATTTCTGAAACGGTAGAGGTCGTTCCACTGAAGGGTTACCAGCCACAACGCCAGTACTGCGCTCACACCCAGGAATTCTATGGCGGTACCCGCCTCTGAGAATCTCTTTGCGATAGAGTGTGAAGGATCATGAAGACGCAAAGCCATCGCAAACACGGTGAGCAGCGCAATTGCGTCACCGAATGCAAATAGCAACTTCTGTTTGCGCAGCTCTCCGGATAACATCGCTATCGTACTACTCTGTCGCTGACTCGACGCGCTCCGCGTTTTTATTCGCGTCGGCGGACGACTTTACTTCTGGCCGTATACAAGCCTTCACCACGCTGGAGACCTGGGCGACTTGCTCGACAGTCATATGCGGATGCATCGGCAGCGAAAGAATCGAATCGGCCCATCGCTCGCTTCGCGGAAAATCACCGACCGCGTAGTTCAGAGAACGGAGTGCCGGCTGTAGAGGCAGTGGCACCGGATAGTGAATGCCGCAGTCAATTCCTTCGGCAAGCAGCGCTTGCCTTATCGCGTCTCGCTGCGTCGATCTAATTACGTAGAGGTGATAGTTCGATTCCAAGCCGTTCGTCTCTGAGGGAATCTCAACTCCCGATCCGCTTAGATGGCTATTGTACAGGACTGCCAGTTCCCGGCGGCGAGCATTCCAGGTATCGAGACGCTTAAGCTTCGCGCTTAACACTGCGGCCTGCATAGTATCGAGGCGCGCGTTGTACCCGCACTCCTGATGAGCGAAATGAGACATTCTTCCGTGATTTCGCAACCGCAGAACTCGCTCCGCCACCCTTTGATCATTCGTAACTACGGCTCCCGCTTCGCCCCATGCGCCGAGATTCTTGCCGGGATAAAAACTGAAACAGCCGGCTTCGCCGATCGTCCCGGCCATCCTCCAACCGGTGGACATCCTGATCCTGGAACCGTGTGCCTGGCATGAATCCTCTACGACGGGAATCTCGTGAAAGCGGCCGATTTCGCAAACTTCCGACAGTCCGGCGGGTAGCCCATACAGATGAACAGGCACGATTGCCCGCGGACCATTAGGGGATTTGAACTTCCGCGCTGCCAGATAGTCTGACAGGGCGAGCGGGTCCATCGATCCAGTTTCCGGATCGATATCGACAAACGTCACAGTCGCGCCAGTTTGGATAATCGCAGCAGCGGTCGCAATAAAACTCGAAGGCACTGTGATCACTTCGTCGCCTGCGCCTACCCCTATCGCCATCAGCGCAAGGCGAAGAGCGTCGGTACCACTGCCGACGCCTACCGCATGACGAGCTCCCAAAAATGCGGCGAACTCCTTTTCGAACTCGGAAACGGGCGGGCCGTCAATATACGAAGCGGACTCGTGTATTTTTGCAAATCGCTCTTGAACTTCAGGCATTATTTCCGCGTTCTGAGCTGCCAAATCAAGGAATTTGATCATCTTACGATACCTTTCTAGTTTCAGTGCTTTTGGTCCAGGATGTAACGCATCCGTGCGGGCTCACCACTTACTACTGCCAGTGCCGGCACATCTTTAGTCACTATTGCTCCCGCTCCGATCATCGCACCCGCGCCGATCTCGACTCCGCACAGGACGACGGCACCGCTGCCCAGTGACGCTCCTTTACGCACGATCGTTCGCTCCATGAGCCAATCGGCTTCGCCCTTCGGCATACCATTCTCGGTTGCGGCGCGTGGACGACGATCGTTAATGAATACCACTCCGTGCCCAACAAACACCTCGTCTTCAATAGTCACACCTGAGCAGATGAAGGTGTGGCTCGATATTTTGCACCGCTTCCCTACGATCGCATCGCGCTGTATTTCCACGAATGCTCCGATGCGAGTTCCTTTCCCTATTTGGCACCCGTACAGGTTCACGAAGGGAGCCAACCGCACGCCTTCCTCAAGAACGACATCGTCGGATATGCAAGTATAAGATTGCTTGGTTTCCCGCATAATTAGTTTGCGAAGGGCCTTTCGACTTTGACTAGCGCGCCACCTGACTTCAGCGAGCGCTCGGCGGCTTCCAGTACATTAACGACTCTAATGCCGACCACACCATCGGTTCTGGGTTGGGCTTCGTTGAGCACGCAATCAACGAAGTGTTCGCATTCAACCTTGAGCGGCTCCACCTCCTCTATCCGAGGACTGTGTACGTCTCCGTAGCGATATGAGAGATTGAATTCGGAGTAAGAATCGTAATATCGCTCCACGGAAACACCTTTGTCATAGACGCGGACCTTCTCATGGGAGTCGGTGTCATCGTAGACGAGCATCTTGCGAGAACCGACTATCGTCATTCGACGAACTTTCACCGGATCCAGCCAGCTGACGTGAACAAAAGCGATTAGGTTACTGCTGAAGTGGAGCTCCAACATGGCGACGTCTTCGACGCCCTGGCGATAGTGGCTCCGAGCCTGACAACTGACGGCTTCGGGCGTTCGGCCGAGAAGCATCAGGATGATTGAGATATCGTGAGTCGCAAGATCCCACACCACGTTTACATCGCGTTGAAAGAGCCCGAGGTTTGCTCGTACTGAGGTGATGTAGAAGATCTCGCCCAGTTCTCCGCCAGAGATAAGATCCGCCAGCTTTAACACTGGTGAGCTGTATTCGAATGTGTGTCCGACCATCAGCACAAGGCCGTTCTTCTGCGCGATCGTCGCCAACTTTTCGCCTTCTTCGCGAGTAGTGGCCAATGGCTTTTCAATGAGCACGGATTTGCCGGCATCCAGGAGTTTTCGCGCGATGGGATAGTGAGTGCTCACCGGCGTAGCCAGAACCGCAGCTTCGATCTCAGGATCAGTGAGTAAGTCGTCGAGTCGCGCACAGGTTTCCACGTTGGGAAACATACCGGCGATACGCTCTCGCCGACCGTCATCGAGATCACATGCGACGATCCTATCGGCCCGGTGTAACTGCGAAAGGTTACGGATCCAGTTCGGGCCCCAGTATCCTAGACCGACCACTGCAATCCCTCGCAGAGTCTGACGCGGCGCGATCTTAGCTTGCCGAAGTGGAAATGTACTGGAGTACAGACCCATTGAATTTTGATTCATGACAGAAAAGATCCTCTAAACGATCTTTGAGCACTCTCGGCCGTTCCGTTTACGATCACTCCGGCCAGCGATCGGTTCGCCGCCCGCAGAGCGACACTTGTGGTTGAAAGCTCCTTGCGCTCGGTTATCCCATACCTGACAACGAGCAGAACCGGGTCGGACGAGCGAACCAAAGGCAGCATCCGAGCATCCAATCTCGGAACGCCCATATCGATTACGACCGCCTGGTACTCCGGAAAGAGGGACTCGAAGTCTGCCACTACAGCGGTCGTTTGACGTTCGTCATCACCGACATAGCAAGTTGCGAGATCGAGTCGCGGCCACCCTGCACCCCGGATCTGCAGAGTACCCTCCAGAATGAGCTCCGCTGCGGGGCGCTCGCGTCGTACACAAAACACTCGGTGCAGCGACGGATGACGTATGTGGGCATCGACCAAAACGGTTTTGAGCGACAGTCTTTGACTCAGGTCCAACGCCAAGGCTGCGGCAACACACGAGACACCGTCACCACGCCTGCAACCAGCCACGGCCAATCTCAGACTTCTATCAACCACCGCGATCGGCGCCAGTCGCTCGCTGATTGCTCGAAGCGCTTCCAGCTTGGCCATTGAATCCGGTACTTCGGGTAGCGTCGGTAGTGGGATCAAAGCCGCACTTTCGGCTACAACTTCTTCCTCCCTTGCTCGAGCGTGCGAATCCCGTCCGTATAGCGGGATGACGTTTTGGTCGGACTCTTTGGCAAGCCGCGCCATTGTATCCGCGTATCTTCCCACGATCCTCAGTGCTCCTTACTCAGTTGCGAACCGTTGGACAGCCTTGCAATAGGTAGTGAAAACGGCTGGTTATGTTGGTTCAAGATCGATGCCATCTCTGTACGAACCTACACGTGACGGGATATCGTCCGGGACGCCTCTTGCAGAAGCCCTTTCTCGATTCCTATTGACGAGAACAACATCGCGGCAGCGCCGAACTTCAGGAATCGACGCCATACAGGCGGCCGTATCTCCGCCGGAGAATCGCTCGCCGCACCCAGCAAATTTTGAAATTCACTAATCACCTTGCTCACTGTGGATGCATTGACCTGCTTCATGCCGTCAGCGTATGCGCTCAGCATTGCGTTGTGGCAAAGTAGATTCAGCTTGCGCGGGATTCCTCGACTGTTCTGCACGATCATATCGAGGGCCTTGCGCGCAAAGACTTTGCTCACCGCTCCGTTGCAGGCGCGAAGTCTGTGCTCGATGTACTCGTGCGCGTCACTGTTTGGCATCGGACGGAGAAGTACGCGCGCGCCGATTCGTTCATTCAGTTGACGGAGCATCGGCGCTTCGAGGCGTTTTAGGATTGAAGGCTGTCCAACGAATACGATCTGCATCCGTCGTTCGCCTAACGACGCGCAATTTACTAGTAGCCTGAGTTCCTCGAATAACAATGGGCTCAGCGCCTGTGCTTCATCGAAGATTAGGGCCAATCGCTCATCGCCGCGCAGAGACTTCAGGCAGTTGCGGAAGGCTTCAACACAATCGTACTTTGAAAGCTGACTTGCCCTGCTGCCGAGCTGCGTTAGGGCGTTGCGAAATATCTCGAGCGGTTCCGCTTTGGGATAGCTCAGGTAAGCAGCTCTGAGCTGATGATGCTCCGCGAGAACGGCATTGATTAAGGTGGTTTTTCCGGTGCCCGGCACTCCTACCAGCAGCGTGTAACCGCTCGGTTCGTGGAGCAGTCCCCACGAAATCGCCGCGGTCGCTTCGCGCTGTTCGCGGCCTTCGTAAATTCTGCCCGGCCTGATACCGAACTCAAAAGGAGGCCTGGTAAGGCCGAAATGTCTATAGTACATTTTCGTGTTTCACTCCGACCTAACGCTGATCGGCCAACAATGCGATCACAGGCAAGCCACTTTCCTTTTCAACAGTCGCAGGCGAATAAATATGCGGGTCGTATCGCTCGTCGAACTCAGCTGCGCCTACTCCTAATGCCAGCGCGACAACGGCGCCCGCGATTAGATTGAGCCACAGGATGGGAAACACGGGGCGCACGGGCCGGTTCGGCGGCTGCGCGATACTCACGTTCAGAATCTTGCTGCTGTTCAGAGCGCCGGCCGCTCGAGCCTCCTCGGTCTTCTTTACATAAGACATATAGGCTTCTTTGTCCGCGGCTACCTGGCGTTCCAGTCGGTTGTCCTCAGTTTCGTTCTCTACCAGGTAGTCGAGCCGTTTCTTGCTGTTTTCGATCTCTTGACCGTATTGCTTCTGAGTCGCTGCCAGGGCCGCCGTGTTGGATTTGCTTTGCGAAAGGTCCGACGCTTCGGTCACCCAGATGGGGTTGAGATCGGTGCTGCTCTCGCTGACTTCCAGATGGTTTTCCTGATCGAGAATTTTCTGCGCCGCGTCGAGCTTGGCGTTGATTTCTTGAATCCTCTGGCTATTGGGCTGATATCGGCTCAGCAGTTCCGCCCGTTCGGTTCTTAGTTGCATTACTTGGGGTTTCAACTGTGCGAGCGCCAAGTCTTGCACGGACTTCACTTCCTTGTTGATTCGCTGGGGAGTGTTCTTGAGTAGATCGGAAATGGCCGACGTTTGTTCCTGCGCCGAGGCCAGTGCCGCATCGTTCTTGCTGTATTCCAGTTGAAGGTCGGAGAGACGCCCGATGAGCGCCTGGCGTTGCTGATCGATGTCACTGATTCCCGTTTTCAGCTGGAAGGTCCGGAGCTGCTCTTCTGATGCGGCAAGCTTGTCCTGAAGCAACTTCGCCTGCTGCTCGAAAAACTTCTCCGCTTCCGGGTCGTGTGAGATTCGAGCGTGAACTTCTTCGTACTTCGCGATAAGCAGTGTCAGGAATTGTTGCGACCACGCCGGATCGTGAGCTTTGAAGCTGACTTCGAGCACGTTCGATCGCTTCACGAGGTCGGCGTCAAGATGTTGTATCAGGTCGAAGACCCAGCGGTCGTTCGCGGTCATCGATGGCGCATCGTGAAGAGCACGATAGCTTTTGCCCGGTATCGACAGCATCCCGCTCGCCAGGCTAAGAGCCGTGGCGCCAGGTCCGTCATACTTGGCGGGTTCCTTTAGACCAGCGATAGCTTGCCTTACGAGATACTCACTCGTGAGCAGCTCCTTTTCGGAATTAAGGTCCTCTTCAGTTACTGGATTGGACACCACCGCAGGACGGTCCGCAGACTCGCCCTGCTCAAGATCCGGCGAGACCAGGAACTGCGCACGGTTATCCTGCACCAGGATAGACGCGTTTGATTGATAGGTCGGCGGCCAGAAAATCGTCGCAAGCATGACGATGCCGAAAACGATTCCCGCAACGGTCGCCACCCGAACGCGACGGCGATACACGAGTTCCAGCCAATATTCGATAGGTCTGTTCATCATTGCCGTGTCTCTTAGGTTTGAGAGCTAGAAGGCCATGGGTGCGGTCGCTGCGATATAGGGATTGACCGGCAGCACCTGCCGAATGTACTGATTCACCCAGAGATCGAAGTTCGCGATCCCGCTGCGTGGCACGACGACGATATCGCGGGTCGCCAGTACCGTATCCTCACCTTCGCCTGGAGTTTTGATCGCTTTGTCCAGGTTGATCGGCATGCCTTGCGCAACTCCGCATGCATCACGACGGATCAGCACCGCCTTCTTGCCGGCCTGATCAGTCAATCCGCCAGCGGCCGCCACCGCTTGCAGCACAGTCATTCCCGGATCAAGCGGGAAACTGCCGGGCTTTGAAACTTGACCTTCCACGTAAACCTCGCGACTCGGCATATTCTTGACGAGCACCGAGATGTCAGGGTTACGAAGTTCATGCGAGTAGTCTTTGTCGAGATCGTCGGCGAGTTGCTGCGGAGTCCGGCCTGCTGCCGCAACATTACCGACCAGCGTCATTGCGATTTGCCCATCGGGACGAACAATGACGTCCTGATTGAATTCGCTATTCAAATATGAGGTGACACTGAGGGAATCACCGCGCTGAATCACGTAACGATCGTCTTGCGCGGCTGCCTGCACTATTTGCCCGTTCGCTTCACATTGTTCGGGCGTCATGGGCGCCGTCGCTGCGGCGGAAGACTCTTCACGCTCATTTTTCACGCTCGAAGAGCAACCGAAAAGAAGAGATATCGTTGCCGATACACAAAGTGTTCGCGTGAAAGTCTTCATAGAAACGAGGCCGCACCAGCTTTGCATGAATGGCTCCCGCGAGAAGTTTCCGAACACACGAGTACTTAGCCGTTGTTGCACGCTCGACTAGCGCAACCTCCATGCCATTGCGGGAATCTCGATTTCAAAAGACTTTCGCGAGACAAAAATCGAGGAGTGGGAAGGAACTACAAAGCGGCGTGGCGATTTTTACCGATCGTGGCGATGACACCAGTCCGCATCTGATCTCGACTTGCGGGTGTAGCGTGGCTCTTTCCACAGCCATTCAGTTTGAAAATTTTTCTCTCGATTGTCGCCGACGCCAAGGATTCAGCGGCTTTCAGTTCTGATCTGCGATTGGATGCACTGAATGCACGCTAAAGTGCGCGGCACCCTAATTGCTGGTTGTGAACGGACTCGTGCTTTCAACTTCATCTTGTTCCAACTATGAACAAATCTGATCAAGCCATTTTTATAGACCTCCGGCGCAAGCAACCGCAGAGGACCGCCGTATTCGCAACGGCTGCGGCATTCTTGCTGATCGCGGTCGTCTTTCCGCTCTTGTTTTGTAGACTATATCTGCCAGCCGCAGGACTGTTGGGAGTCGCGGTGCTCGTCGCGCTGTGGAAGGCAGTGGTGTTTACAACCGAACATCGCGAGTGGGTTGTCCTGCCGATATGGATGACATTTGCGATCATCTCCGTGTCCTTCTTCGACGACGCAGTGCGCGCTCCCATTCATTACGGTCTGCTCACAATCTTTTGTGTACCCTTACTGCCTGCGGCTTTTAGATCGGGACTGATTCGGCGCGGAGGTTATCGCCTTTATATTTACTATATTGGTTTCGCCGCATTTTCTGTCTGTTATTCAATCGCACCCGCGTATTCTTTGGCGCGTTTATATGAATCGGCAGTGGTGATATTGGCGCTAATCGCCGTAGCCTCAGAAGTTAACGGAAAGGACGATATCGATCGCATCCTCGCTCACCTCTTTTTGGGCTGCACCATTATAACCGCGCTCATGATGGTGTCGCTGGTTCTACCCCACTCGCTTTCCTGGGTCAGCCCCGAAGCCAGTCTTGAGCCCAGCGTTATCAAACAAATGCACAGCATGGGCGTGTCCGTTGACGGCATTGAACGCTTCCAATCGATCTTCAGCGGCCCCAATGATGTGGGCGCCTTAATGCTTGTGACCATCGGAGTGGGCCTAACGCGCTGGGACCGTGTGAAATCCTCGGAGAAGGCTCTTATCGCGGTCGTCATCGCTTGCGCCGCTCTGTGCGGTGTGCTGGCGGATTCGCGATCGCCGTTTGTGGCACTAGCGATCGGAACTGCGCTGTTCGTCGTCTGGCGCCATGGGCTACGCGGCCTTCTCGCGATGGGCGCCCTCGTCACAGCGACTTGTGCGCTACTGGTTGCGACAGGTCACGATTTCAGCGCGTATACGAGTCGTGGTGACATCACCACGCTGACCGGTCGCACTGAGATGTGGGCTTTCGTGGTGAAACAAATAGCCAGCCATCCAATCTTGGGTTTCGGATACGAGGTCGGCGGAGCCATTTTCGATAATCCTTACTTTCCTTTATGGTGGGGGCCGTGGGATCAGGGTCCGCATGTGTCGGTGCACAACGGATACCTCTCGCATGCGATTGGCGTCGGTATTCCGGTCACGCTCTTCTGGCTTTACATTATGTTAGCTCCGTGGGTCTTTACGTTTAGTCGGAGCGAGGACCGATGGCAGATAAAGCGTCTCTTCTTCTTCCTGCTCGTTCCCATCCTGGTTCATAACATGAGCGAAGTCATGGCTGATGATGCGATAGGCATTGTCGGCTTCTTTTTTGGACTCTTATGGGTATTAGGAGAACGTTACCGATTGGTTATCGCATCAAATGAGCGAGCGGCAGCCGCGCGCCATCGTGCGACGATGCCCCGAGCTGTCGCCGTTTTTGTCCCATCCGAGTGAATGTTGATGGCCGCAATCACTACAAGGCAATTACTGCTCATGCTCATCGTCAGCACTGTACTGAGCGGATCGCTCGCCGGTGCCCAAGAAGGCAGCGCCGGATACTTTGCGACCATGCCTCCGCATGCCCAATTACCGAGCGGTAATGAGTGCGCTGCCGAGGTTCTCAGCGTGCAGCACGTATCAGTTGAGGTCCGGCCTCGGAATGAAACAGCGAATCACACAATCCCGACACCCCAAGAGTTAGCGAAGTTTCATTCCTATCCAGTCAAGGGAACGTTTGTTCCACCGAGCGACTTCCTAAGGGTCGACGGTAATTTCACTGGAACCACAGACCAAATACTCCGTTGGGGCGCATGTAAGTGGGGCATAGACGAAAATGTCGTTCGAGCCGAAGCGGTGTCCGAAACACATTGGCGACAATACGGCACTGGAGACCAGTCCTCTAATTCAGCTCTGTGCCCGCCCGGTGTGGGCTTCAATGGTGCGTGGAACGGAACTTCCTGCATGCAGAGCTACGGAATTATGCAGATGAAGTATAGCAGTTTCGGAGGCTTTCCGTTAAGCAAAGACAGCACAGCATTTAACGTAGACTTTCGACTCGCTTATCAGCGGGCGTGCATGAACGGCGATATCAACTACTTACCTCGACGGTTGCCGCCACCTGGTTATCCAACATATCCGAATGGCAATACCGACCAGATGCTTTGGGGATGCATGGGGGATTGGTTCTCCGGAAGTTGGTACGACCCTGGCGCTCTCAAATATATTGCCGACGTTCGGTCTCACCTCGTGGGCAAGGACTGGGAGCATCTTCCTCCTGACTAGATCGGGGCGCGTCTTCGATCGAGGGAAACAACCGCAACCGCAATCGGGGGCACTTCAGCAGCCGCTGCGCCGATGTCGATTGCCTTGTTCGAAGCGAGAAGAAGTTGTGCGTGCTTGATACCGGCCGCAAACACCCGGCGTCGCGAGTCGCTGAAGTTACAAAGGAGCATTGTCGAACCACGACGCATCGTCAGCCACTGCCTTTCATCATCGAAGTTAACATCCGTGTTGTCTAAGCGTGGATCTGACAAATCTGGATTCGTGCGCCTTAGTGCGATTAAGTCACGGTACCATCCATATATATCAGCATGACCGCTGGATTGGCGCTCATTCCATTTGAGCTTCGAAGCGATGAATGTCTGGGGCGCATGGGGATCGGGGACATCGTTGACGCTTTTGAAGAAATGAGCGAACTCTTTGCGCCGGCCTTCGCGAATCGCAGCGACCAGGTCGGAGTCTTCGTGGTTTTCGAAGTACAGAAACGGGCTCGAGGCAGCCCATTCTTCTCCTTGAAATATCAATGGTACAAATGGCGAGCACATCAGGAGCGCCGCCGCGATCTTTAGCTGGGCGACCGACACTAAATGGACCAGGCGATCGCCTTTCGCGCGATTGCCCACCTGATCGTGATTCTGAGTGCATACCACGAAGCGGTTTGCCGGCAGGTCCCGGGCGGGTCTGCCGTGATGCCGCTTTCTGAACTTTGAGAATGTCCCATCGTAGACGTAAGGGTTGTGTAATGCCTTCGCGAGCTGGCTAAGTGAACCGAAGTCCGCGTAATAGCCGGACGTTTCCCCGGTTAAGCAACCGTGAATAGCGTGATGAAAGTCGTCACTCCACTGAGCATCGAGTCCATACCCCCCCGCCTCGGGAGGAATTACCAGACGAGGATTGTTAAGTTCACTCTCCGCGGTCAGCACGAAATGCCTGCGCAATTGGGCCGATAGCACTCGAACTTCGCTGGCCAGCTGCTTGAGAAAGTGTATGGCTGACGAATCGAAAATGGCATGGACAGCATCGAGCCTTAGACCATCGATGTGATAATCGCGCAACCACATCAACGCATTGTCGCAAAGAAACCGTCTGACCTCGTGACTGTATTCACCATCGAGATTGATAGCGTTGCCCCAGGGCGTGCGATAGCGATCGGTCAAGTACGGACCGAATCGTTGAAGGAAATTACCACTCGGCCCCAGATGGTTATATACGACGTCGAGAATTACCCCGAGTCCGATACGATGGCATCGGTCGACCAGGCGCTTCAAGCCATCCGGTCCGCCATAGGCATGATGCGGTGCGTAGAGATCGACCCCGTCATAACCCCAGCCGTGCTTGCCCGGAAACTCAGCCACCGGCATCAACTCGAGATGAGTAATGCCCAGATCTCTGAGATACTCAAGCTTGTTGGCGGTGGCGTCGAACGTGCCCTCGGCGGTGAATGTACCGACGTGGCATTCGTAAATGATGCCCAGCGGCGGCTGATTCCAGCAATCGTCACTCCAGTGAAACTTTGCATGATCGATGGGCCGCGAAGGAGCGAAAACGCCTGACGGCTGCCAAGGCGAGCGCGGATCCGGCAACGGTTCGCTGCCATCGATTCTGAAGGCATAGTCAGATTCTGCTGCATTGTCATCAAGCTCGGTCTCCCACCAGCCGTCGTCGTCCGCCTTCATCGTGAAGCGATGATTTCCGGCTGATACTTCGACTGTACGGGCGAAGGGCGCCCACACGCGGCGTTGTTTCACCTTGCGCCGCCCTCTCGCGACAACAACGCCACTGGGAAACGACGCAGGAGACCTTCGATGCGGACCGTCCCCCCTTCAATCCTTCCACCGCCGAGACTGTCGAACCATTCGCCCGCAGGCAGTTCGACGGTAGTATCGCGCCAATCTCCACCGAGCTTAACGGTAAGTCTCGGCGCGATGGCGAGAACTGAATCTCCGCGTGAATATGCGATGACATGATCCGACTTTCGTCCAGCCACACGGAGCGGAGTGATATCAGCTTCTTTTCCAAACCATTCAGGATGAGACTGTCTAAGCTTCAACGCTTTATGGATTAGCCAGAGCTTGGGCGAACCGTCCGCAGCACGTTCCATCACCTGTTCTGCTGAGGCATTGAGCAGTTGGCGGAGCAGTAAGCGACGGCGCGCGAAATCAACGGCGCGGCGATTGTCCGGATCAACGAGCGACAGATCCCAGAGCTCGCAGCCCTGATAGAAGTCAGGAACACCGGGCGCGGTTAATTTGATCAGCGTCTGGACAAGGGAATTGACCCGCCCCGGTTCGATGATGCCTGAGACAAAATCATCGAGAGAACGGATAAACTGCGAATTATCATAAAGTCCGTCGATGAAATGGCGGACGGACTGTTCATAGTCGCGATTCGGATCTGTCCACGATGTATAAACCTTGCCTTCGCGCATCGCTTTTTCGGCGTACTGCCAAAGCCGCTCTTTCTGGATCGGCCATGCACCAACGAGCGCCTGATAAAGGTGATACTCGAAGTTTCGATCGAGCAGATCAGTTCCACTCTCGCGACGCTCGCGATTCATAGTCGACCAGCGCCTGACGACGTCAGCCCACATGACAGGTATTTCCGAGAGCACGAACAAACGCGCGCGAACATCCTCGCTGCGTTTGGTGTCGTGGGTCGAGGTCGCCAGCATCGTGCGTGGCCACTTCTTCTGAGTCTCGCGACACCAGCGATAGAACGATCGCGGTGGCGCGCTGAAAGTGGCGGGATCGCCGCCAACCTCGTTGAGCGCGATCATACGATTGTAGTTGTAAAAGACGGTATCCTCGAGACCCTTGGCCATTACCGCGGCGGAGACTTGCTGAAAACGCGTTGCAAGTTCCACCGCCGTGCGTTTTTCAACGCGAAGCTTCAGCACATCGCCGAGGAAGTCAAACAAGCGCGGGTCGAGATCACCGCGGTAGGCCTTTGCTTCGGCGATTGCCGCGTCGATGTGACGCACGTCCTCGGCGGATATCTCACCCGTCTCGCGCGCATATGTCCGATATATATTCAGGCAGGCGAGCGCGGCTCGAAGCACTTCATGCACTTCGTGACGTGAATAGTCACGATGCATTACATCGCTTTCGCAAACATCTAGGAACTGCGCGGTTAAACGATTGATATCACTACCGAGCGAACCCCGCATAGCAAATTGTTTGCGCGCGCGTACCAGTGAACTATAGTCGTGCTTCTCACCGGTGAATTCGCGATAAAATTCCGTGAGAGGCTCTCGCCCGGAAGAATCCATTAACAATCGCCCGACCACGTTCAGGAAATCATATCCGGTAGTTCCGTCGATCGGCCACGACTCACGCAGGCGCTCACCGTCCGAGAGGATCTTCTCAGCCACGATCCAGGCGTTCGGGCACGCTGCGCGCAGCCGCTGAAAATATCCTTGCGGATCGCGAAGACCGTCGGGATGGTCGACCCGCAGGCCAGAGACTCGTCCTTCGCCAACCCATTGCAATATTAGCGAATGAGTTTTCTCGAAAACTTCGACATTCTCCATTCGCAGCCCAACGAGGGTAGTGATATCGAAGAATCTTCGATAGCCCAGATCGCGCGCCGCCATCCGCCAATGCGCAAGCCGATAATTCTGCGCCTCGAGGAGCTGATGGAGCAGCGTCCGATCCTCGTTGATCTGATCGATTGCGCGATCGATTGCGTTGGCCGAGGCGGGGTCCTCATCGATTAGCCTGGCGAGGAGCGACCCCAATAGGCGCCGTTCCCGCGAGAAGCGTGCGATCTCGATGCGGTCGGCGGATGCCGGCGAGGGCGAACGCCCAAATGCGTCGGCAAGATAAGTGAGCATGTCGTTCTGGTGAATCTGAGCGGCCACCGCCAGCATCAGTCGTAACGAGCCCGCAACGACGGGGAAGGCACGGTCGCCGACCGCCACGATGAACTCGGCACCTTCGCGCGCGAGTTTTATTTTTCCGTCGCGCAGGAGTACGCCGTACTGGTCCTCGAGCACTGGCATCAAAACCATGTTGTGCAGACGTCGCTCCGGCGGCTCCCAATCGACGTCGAAATACGATGCATAGGGACTCGACGGGCCATTCTGAAGAACATCCCACCACCAGGGATTTTCGCGCCCGGTAATCGCCATATGATTGGGAACGATATCGATCAACTGTCGCAGGTGATGGTTGGCCAACTCGCGGCAGAGTCGATCGTACGCCACTTGACCACCGAGTTCCTGGTTGACGCGCGAGTGATCGACAACGTCGTATCCATGAGAGCTGCCGCTCGCGGCCTGCAGATAGGGCGAGCTATACAGATGATCGACTCCCAGTTCTTGCAGATAAGGGGCAAGCTCGGCCGCTGAATCGAACCCGAATTGAGCATTCAATTGCACGCGATAAGTCGCTGCTGGCGTTTCGGTCATGGCGGATACGGAACGACCGGTGGATTTGGAGTCTCTCATGCGAACTCCGCATCTCAGCAACGACGAGGCCAGTGAAAAATCCCGTCGCAAACGAGGCTTTCGCCGTCCATGCGCCGCGTAAATTCTTCACGCTTCCTAAGAAAAGGCGGGAAAAACTGGTGCCCCCTGCGGGATTCGAACCCACGGCCCCAGGATTAGGAATCCTGTGCTCTATCCATCTGAGCTAAGGGGGCTTGCCTTGAATCTGCTACGATTTTTGTCGTTAGTTCAAGTGCTCCGCTGCGGACTGTGCCCACAATTGTGCCCCCTCTGGGGTAATTTCGGGCTGCGAGAGAGCTTCCGTATGGCTTTCAAGCGCGGCGATCGCATCTGCTTTCGCGGCCTGGCGGATGTGAGAGTATCGGGCGAGCATCTGCTTTGAGACGTGCCCCGCGAGCGACATGATCGTTTGCTCCGACACGTTAGGATTCTCGGCCAACCGTGAGACGAATGTATGTCGCAGATCGTGCCATCGATAGTTCGTCTGAGCCTTGGTGTTCACTGACCGCCAACTGCGTCGCCAAGAACCGATAGAAGCGTTCAAATCGACGCCGTAAACATGGTGCTCAAGTCCCCCGACCCGGCAAGCTACCCTATGCTTCGGGAAAACGAAACTGTCCGCCGTGGCGTCGGCAAAACGAGCTCGCCAGAGACTCAGGATAGCGCACACTCTCTTGGTTAGTGGAATCGTCCGACCCTTGCCCGCGACGGTCTTGCTCTTGGGAACAATCAGGCGGCCCGACGTGATGGAGCCATCCTGTGGACTCAGTTCAAGATCGCGCCAGCGAAGCGAGCGGGCTTCGGCAGCTCTCAATCCGGTATCGATCGTCAGCGTGAATAGGGGCAACAACGCGGGGCTATCGTTCTGACCGATGGCGGCGAGAAGCACGCGTTCGTCCTTCAGTGAGACTGCCTTGCCAATGTCACGCGACTCGCGGAGCCCGCGTATGCGTTCCCCGATAGACGCCCAGCAACCGAAGCTCTTGAGAATCTGGGCCAGCGTCCCAACCTCATAGTTGATGCTTCGGGGCTTCAATCCGTCTTTCCGGCGTTTCTGGCGGAGCGCCTCGACATCAGTGACATGCAAATCGCTCACCAGCTTGTTGCGGAACTCGGCTGATAATGTCTTGACGTGATGCGCGTAGCGCTCCACCGTCCCAGGCGCGAGCCCGACACGCTTATCGAGCCATGCCTTTGCGGCAATCGGGAACGGCGGCAATGGTTCCTTCTTTACAACTCCGGTTCTCTCGATCTCGCGGTGCCGCGCACGTTCCAATTCTCGCGCTAGGTTTTTGCTCGGAGAGTGAGCCGATTCTCTAATGATAATTCCGCGGTACTTAAATTTGTACCAGTAGATGCGCCCTCTTCGAAAAACACTCATAAATTCTCCTAGTCTCACCCGTTCTTTCGTAATTCTTGTTCACTCGCATCACTCCGTCTCGGTATCCTAGCGTCTAAAGAACACACTCAGCCAGCAAGGCGCTCTTCCGAAATACTAGTTTTCGCCAACCTTCCCCGAGGCTAATCTCATCGATAGTCGATTGCTTTCCCGACATGACCATCTTTGTCTTCCTGCTCTTAACGACCCTCCAACCGCGGCGTCCTACGTAAACGCAGATACACCGCGGACTTCCCGTGACGCTTGTACCATTCGCGCTGATGTCGATTATCGTTACACTTCTTTCGGCAACATAACTGATCCACCCGTCGTGCATAAAATACTCGCCCGCACCGGACAAATGCGCATCGACGAAAGCGCGACGGGTCTGCTTGATCGAGCAGAGCAACGAGCCTTCGTACCAAGTGTC